>NZ_JBAFSM010000078.1:0-18881 GCF_036688125.1 Pannus brasiliensis CCIBt3594
AGATACATGAGGTACGTTCTCGCGGTTGGAATCTTTTAGCGGTAAGGGTTGGTATATACTTCACCTTTACGAGAAAGGCTGTAGCTTGTCGGTTTTGTTTGATTTGGAGCATGATAGAAAAAGAAACGAATGCGGCCCGAGCCTTGATTATGGAAAAACAACACCGATGAGCCGAAGAAAATACAGACACTACCATAATAGATCCGATCTCGCCGAGTTAATGAGCCTCGTGGGTTTCTCAAGTTTAGCTGGAGGCGTAATTAATTTACTTAGGCTGACCGTGATATTGGGAGGTGTATACATGGCATTCAACGTTCAAAATATTTTCATAAATTTTGTCAAACATAACTCTCAGCCCGCTGAAATCAATAAGTAGAAGCCAAAATTATCGTGTTCTAAAGTTTCCTGACTCCTGACTCCTGACTCGATCGAAGGAAGAGAGCAACAGGGAGAAAAAGGGGAGAGAGCGAGAGGATATCAGGTTCCCACTGCGTTCCCCACCCCCCCAAACCCCCCGAGTGGGGGAGAGTTTGTTTACTTCCGGGGGCTAAACCGCCCCCGATGACCCCCGTGATATCGATCGATACATAGGGGTAGGAAGCGAGGCGGATCGAGGCGATCGAAGCCTAACTGTAAACGTTTAGAGTTACGGGAAATCCGGAGCGCGTCGATCGTCCGGGCGACGGAGCAAGGCTATCGGCACGGGCAAAGCTCACCCCCGTCGCTCCGACTCTCTCACCGGAAAATCAGAGGCCAAAAAGCGACCCGGCACGAGGCTTATCGATCGAAGGAAGCTCGTCCTGTTGATGCCACGTCGCCGGAGCGCAACAGTAAGACCGGGGAAAAGCATCAGCTAGAGCGTAGCGAAAAGCGAGAGCGATCGAGAAAATCGGAGCGGATGACGAGACTAATTTGCTCCCTTGTCGGGCGGGGGGGACTCCAAAGCTCACCGAAAAAGCGAAAGATAGTCTCGATCGCCCCCCCGCACCTCCGCGGTCGCGCCCACCCAAACCCACCCGGGCCGGAAACGCGACCGAAAGACAGAGGAGAAGTTGACACGGGTAGCGGTGTCCGGTTGTTGGTCGGTGGGTTTGACCCCCTCTGGTCGCCGGTCGGTCTTTGGCTCGCCCTGGCTCTCTGGCTTCGCTGTCCGCTCGTCGGTGGGGTGCGAGCCAGCCCGACCACTCCCGCCGGGGGTCCGTGGCTTACTGTGGCTGGTAGGTTGTCCGTGGGTGGCGTTGTTTCGGTCGGTGGGTGGCGCGGCTGGTCTGGCGCGGCCGGGGCGCTGTCCGTGGGTGTCGCGGTTTGTTTTGCGCGCGCCTGCGGCGCGCGCCCCGCACGTTCGTTTTTGGGGCTTTTTGTTGTTTTTGTCGCTAATTAATGGTAAAATATCATTATAGCGTTCTGGTTCTGCCCGTGGTTCCCTCTTCCGTCGCCTCTCTCGTTGCCGCCGCGTCTTCCGTTGGTTTTTCCGGTTCCCGTTCCCCGGTTGCGGCCTCTCTCGCGGCCGTCCGTTCTGTGGCCGCTCTAGTTCCCGCCTCCTGCCCGGTGTCCGTGGGGTGCGCGGCCGGTGTCGATGCGGCCGCCCGGTCTCTTTTCCCGTCGGCGCGGGTTTTCCAGGCCGCCTCGTTCGGGGTGGGTCGGGGTTCGTTCGCGGCCCGATCGGTCGCCTGCGTTCGTTCCCTTCCCCCCGGTGGCCTGTGGCTCTCGTTCCCCGCTTCCCCCTGCCCCCCCGGTCTCTCCCCGTCCAGTTCTTCCTCCCGGTGTTTCGCGGGGTTCGGCGCGGGGTCGTGGTCTTCCCTCGCCCTCGCGCTGGGGTTGGGTCTCTCGTGCGTCGTCTTCCTTCCCCCCGGTGTGCCGTCGCCGGGCTGGGGGCTGGTGTCGGTCGGTGGGGGTTGGTGGGTGTCGTCGCCCCCGCCGGTCTCGCCGGTCCAGTTGTCTCTGTTTTCGGTTTTGTAGTGTGCCTGTAGTGCGTTTGTAGCGGGGTCGCCCCCGCCTTTTTTATGGGGTTTTACCCCCTAGCAAAATGTGCTTTAATGATATTTTACCGTTAATTGGTGATAAAATAAGAGTATAGATTTTTGGAGACCCCCCATGTACCAGTTGAATTTATGCGATCGCGCCCTGATCCTCCTATCCGAGAGCGGCGAGCGACGATGGCCGGTTAACCCGCGCGATCGGGTGCGCCGTCGATTCCTCTTCTACCTCGCGGGAAATAATAAAGCCGAGCTTAAAAAAGTTTGCCAATATCTCGATCGACAAAGTTTCGAGATCCGTCCCACGAAAAGATTAAAAAACTATAAATGGGAATGCAAAATCGAGGGGATGGCGTGGAATGACGCGCTAGAATTAGCGATCAGTATGGGCGCGGATTTAAGTGCGTGCGTGCCGATCGATCTAAAGAATCGGAAAGTCCAAAAATATAGAAATTATTCGATCGAAGCCCTAGAAGCCGAGAAAATTCGTTATTAAAAAATCTTATTTCCCCCGTTATAATCGGGGGATTTTATTATGTATTTATTGATATTTTACCGCTAATTTATGATAAAATAAAAGGGTAAACCAAAAGACAAGGGGCGAAGCTATGGCTACCTTATCCCTAGAAAATGATTGGATCGAGATTGTCGGATCGACGATCGAAAAAGGCGAACTCGTATTAATTTGGCGGAGTTGCGATCGCTCCAAAACCGGAACGATGACCGTGACCAAATTAGTAGAGATCGCCCCGACAGCTTGCCCGTTCTAATCATCTTTGGCCTAGCTAACTGCAATTAGCTAGGCCGAGCAAACCATTCTAAATCTAATAGGAGAATAGCATGAATTCTAATCTAGAAAACGCCCTGAACCATTTATTCCTCGCCAAAGAAGAGAGCGAAAGTCTCTCTTTCGATCAATCCCGAATCCTCGAAAAAGCGATCGAGACGGTTTCCGCGCTACTGGCAGAACTCGAAAAAGACGAGGAGGAATGGACACCGCCGACCCCCTACGATTTCTCGATCGCCGACCTACTGATCGACGCTTGCGAAAATCCAGTTAACCCCTAGCAAATACCGGGGCGACAGCGATCGCCCCGATCGATCCCCACCATTAACCCCTAACAATTAACCTTATGATGCACCCATGTTATCGAGTTGTACCGTTACTATTCCGATTGTGCGGGGGAAAATACTACCCCCGAGCGGATGATTATCGCTACGGGTTCCCGACCGCACAACAAAGCGAATTCTACCACTGGCTTATCA
The DNA here is from genome assembly GCF_036688125.1 of Pannus brasiliensis CCIBt3594. Lineage (NCBI taxonomy): Bacteria > Bacillati > Cyanobacteriota > Cyanophyceae > Chroococcales > Microcystaceae > Pannus > Pannus brasiliensis. The sequence continues at coordinate 3,243 of NZ_JBAFSM010000078.1, forward strand.
GATATGAAGCCGATGTAAGCGATATACCGTTTTAACCACCATTAACCCCTAGCAAACCACGCTAGGGGAATTCTTTAACCCGCCTCGCGCCGACTCCCTCGCGGGGCGGGGGCTTTCTGTTGTGACCCCAACCATTCCACGAGGATATCGGCGATAAAGTCGCTCTGACTTTTCCCGGATGCCTCGATCGCCGCGTCCAATTGGGGATCGAGTTCGATCGGCAGACGGGTCGATCGCCCCCGGCCGCGAACCACGGGAGCGGGCGCGAATTCTCCCACATCATCGCGCTCGATACCCGGCGGGAGCGATCGGGACGGCCTAGTAATCGCGTCGGCGACATCCCAGCCCCGACCGAGCCGCTTATAAACCGTAGTCAGCGGTACACCATTGGCGATCGCCGTTTCTTTCTCAAGGGTACTGAGGATCTTTCCAACCTTGCCCATCTTTATTCACTGATATTTTACCCGTAATCTAGCGTAGCACGTTTTTATTTTATCGCTACATATTGATATTTTATCGTTAATGAGCTATAATGAGAAAAATAGAAAAAAGGACATCTAGCCAATGGAACTTAAATTCTTCCCCCAAGCGATCGCCACCGCGGAACGCGACCTACTCAACCGAGATCAGGATCTCGATGTGGCGATTCAAGCTCTAGCTTTCATAGAGTCGGAGATCGAGCGAGCGATCGCCGAAGATCCCGAACTCAAAAACGATCAGCAACGGAAGGCCAAGCGGCTCGAAATGCAGGGCGATCGGAGTTACACGGAAGCGCGGGACAGCGTGAAACGGGCTAAACATAAAAAAGGTTTAGCGGAGATCAAGGTCAACAAGACCCGAAACGAATTTATCGTTAAAAAGCTCGAATTCCGTCGCGAAATTGCCAATTTGGAGGCGATCGCGTAAGCCGAAGCGAAAGCCACCGAACCGGACATCTAGCCTGAGCCTAATCGGTGGCGATCTGATTGTAGCCTCAGCCCACCCATCCCCTAAAACCATGAAAACTTTTACCGGAACCTACAGCAAGATCGACGAGGCCATCGGGAACCTCACGAATGCGCAATGCACCGCGCAGGAGGAGGGAGGACTACCCTTCGATCTCGCGACCAAATTAGAGAAAGCGATCGAGTTGTGCGAGGAAATAATCGGAGAACTCGATCGGGAATCTCACGACGATCTGACGCGGGCGGTCGCCAAAGGCGCGGCGGAGCCGAACGAGCGTTACAAATAACGGGAGGAATCAAAGATGAAAATCGAGATCGATCGATTAACTTCCCCGTCTTGGAACACCCAAGTTAGCCACCGAGAAAAGACGAGAATCTGTCTTTATCTAAGATGGTTCTACCTAACGCTCTGGTATTAAATCTTTCAATAATCGAGCGATAGGATTTCCTCGGTCGCCAAGGGTGCGCCTAAGTCAGCGATCGAGCCTATCCTATCTCTCCCTTAACCCTAGCAATTTTCACAAAACTATCATGAATTCCCCCAAGCTAGGAACAGTAGACGGTCAATCTGGTTACACTCTCGCCGAATTATTGATTACAATAATTTTATTAACCATATTATTAATGATCGGGCTATCGTTCCTCTCTAGATTTATCGCGGAACTTCGCTTAAGGATCGCCATGTTTGAACTCTCCCAACAGTGGAAATTTACCCGGTTCGACGCGACGGGAAGCGGCGCGACCCCGGCCGCGCTCTGCATGAGAGAGACAGCGGAGCGGCGGATCGAGGTGGCGAAAATTCAGGGCGATCGATGCGAATCGGCCGGGAGCGAAGCGCTGGCGGAGCCAGTTCGGTGGCAATCCCTGACCGCGGGAGTCGAGATCGACGAGGAGAATTCCACCTTACGGCGAGTTTCGGGAGTGGCGGGCAATAGCGGCGACATTTACCGCGTCAGTTGGGCGGATACCCGCGCCGGGTTGGGCGGAGCGTGGGGGCAGTTAGGACGGCTGACCCTAATCGCGCCGGGGACACCGGCTAAAAAATGCCTCTTTCTATTTAACACCGATGGCAGTTGGAACATTCGCGAGGATAGCAATTGTAATCGGTAATCTTTCGGCCATAGAACCTCGAATAATTTTACGGTTAACCCCTAGCAATCTTCCCATCTAACAATTAACCCCCTAGCAATTTTCAAAAATCATCATGAATTGTCCAAAATGCGGAAACCAAGACGTTTATAGAAAACGTCTCGAAAGCCTAACCATTTACTGCGATCGGTGCGGTCATCAATGGGAAGGAAATCAAGTCAGAAAGTCTTTAGCGAACAGAAAAACGTGGTCGAAAATAGAGAGAATGTATATGTATGTCTCGGTTTGGCTCTGCCCGAAAGATAAAAGTAAATATTCTTTCGGAATCAGTAACGGGCATGGCATAGTATATTTTAAAGAATTTCCAGAAGACCCTTATGTTAGCGGCTGTTATAACTCGATCGAGGAAGCGTTAACCGCGGGAATGGAAGAAGCGAAAAGCGAGTAAGTTTCGGAGTCGATCGGGTTGGCGGATAGCTCGATCGACTCCCTTATTAACCCAAGCGCAAAAATAAAGATTATGGCCAATAATACCAACACCGAGATTCTATTAGCCCGATTAATCGGGGTGATCGACCGATTAGATAAAAACCTCGATCGCATAGCCACGGCTCTCGAAAAAAGTATTCCCGAGAAACCAGCCCCAAACTATCGGCTAAATATCGACAAATTCCCTACTTTCGACTGGAGTTCGATCGACGCGGTAGTGGAAAAAGGCGACAAATACGGAGCTTCAATCGTGCTGTGGGACGGGAAGCGATTCGCCCGACGTTCCCCCGATAACAGCTACGGTACGGATATCTGGTTCTCGCGCGCCTGTGGGAGACAACCAGACGGGCGCGTTAAATACGAGCGGCTAATCACTTTCTCCAAACCCGAGGAGAAAAAGATTCGGGCGATCTGGCAGAGCCAGCGCTTCGCTCCCAGCCGGGAGGCGGAGGACGCGATCGGCTATTAATCTATAAACGTTTACAGTGAATCGTGATATCATGTTAACTATAAACGTTTATAGTTATGGGCGGGAATATGGTAGCCGAGACCATCGAGCAATCCGGGGTCAGAAAGCGAGAGGAAAAGCGATCGAGCGTGATCGCGTTACTAAACGATCCCGACTGGCAGAACAGAAGCGATCGGGCTATCGCGGACCACTGCAAAGTGTCCGCCGCGTTCGTCGGCAAAATGAGGAAGAAGTTAAATCTAGGCACGAACGAGCGTATCGATCGCAACGGGACAACGATTAAAACCATCAATATCGGGCCGAAACCCAAAACGACCGCGGGGGAAAATAACGCGGCCGGCCCGATAACCGTTGAAGCGATCCGGGACTTCATGACGAGAGTAGCTTTCGGGATGACGACGGCCTCGATCGACGAACTGCTACTGCTCAGACACGATCTAGAGATGGCGATCGCTCAGGTAAAGGAGCGAACTGGCAAAGCCAGCGCTTCGCTCCCGAAGGATAAGCGACTGGAAGCGGCTATCCTCTACCTCGCGGGCCGGTGCGATGGCGCGCGCCAAAAGGACGGGGTGGGATTCAACGGAACCGACACGAAATTCGGCCACTGGTTGGCCGACAGGATCGCCGAGGGGAAACCCTTATTAAAATCCAACGCCGAGGCCGGGCTGAAGATGATCCAGAAATATCGGAAAACCCAGCTAGAACCGCTCGGGTACACCCTCCCCGAGTGGGAGGCGATCGAGCATCAGTACCCCGATAAATTCAAGAAATTCGAGAGAACCGAAGCCAAGGGAGAACCCCAAGCCGAGAAACGGATCGAGATCGTCGGGGGCCGCGTCGCCGTCTATCACCCTTACGACAGCACGGGAGCCTTTAACCGAAAAGCGAAATCGATCGACGGCTGGGAGTTTTGCGGGGAAAAATCCGGAAAACCCGGATACGATAATAGCTGGCGTTACCCCCTAGCAAAAATTCTCGAAATTCTGGAAACCTTCCCCGCGCCCGACTACTCGATCGATCCCGAGATCGAGGGAATCCGGCTATCGATCGAGGCCGAGCGAGCGGCGGAACTGGCCGAAAGACAGAAAGCGGCCGAAGTGGCCGCGGCGGAGATCGTGAAGCTGGTAGAAGCGGCGGATCTCGACTCTCCCTTGAAGTGCGGGTGGAAGCTGTTCGCCCATCAAAAGGAAGCGGTGAAATGGTTACTCGCGCGCCGGATCGGGGGAATCCACCGCGGGGGAATCCTCGCCGACGATATGGGCCTCGGAAAAACCGCCTCGGCTCTGGTGGCGGCCAAAGCGATGGCGCGGGTTCACGATTGCCCGGTGTTCGTGATCTGCCCCGCGTCTCTCCGGGCGAACTGGTTGAAGGAAGCGGGGAAAGTCGGGATAAAAATCGAGGTTTTCAGTTGGGCGCGGATTCCCAAGCCTCTAGAAGCGCGAAAATACCTCGTTATCGCCGACGAAGCGCACTACGCGCAGGACGAAGATAGTCAGCGGACTAAAGCGTTACGAGAACTCGCGGACAATCCCAACTGTCTGGCCGCGTGGCTTCTCACGGGAACCCCCATCAAGAACGGGCGACCGATCAACCTATTCCCCCTATTGCAGATCACCGACCACCCGATCGCCGCGGATCGCTGGAAATATCAGAGATATTATTGCGAGGGACATCACAAACCGATCGGGAGAGGCCGCGAGGTGTGGGATAACTCCGGCGCGGCCCACCTTGACGAACTGGCGCAGAAAACCGAGGACGTGATCCTGAGACGGAAGAAAGCCGAGGTTCTAGACCTTCCCCCGAAACTTCGATCGCTCGTTCCCGCGGAACTCGATTACAAGAGCGAGAAAGCGTATTTAAAAGAGATTAGCGAAGAGGTCGAGAAATACTGGCAGAGAGTGGCGGCGAAAGAAGTTAAAGAAGGAGCGGAAGCCCTCGTTACCATTAATATTCTCCGAAAAACGGGAAGCCTCTATAAAGTGCCGGCGACGATCGAGCGCGCGACGGAGTTATTAGAGCAGGGTCAATCGATCGTGATCTTCACCGAGTATCTGGAATCCGCGAAAGCCTTACACACCGAGTTAAGCGAGGTCGCCCCCTGCGAACTACTCACCGGGGAAACGGAGCGGGACGAGAGACAGTCGATCGTCGATCGCTTCCAAGCCGGCGAGAGTAAAATCTTTATCGGGACGATCAAGGCCGGGGGAGTCGGGTTAACATTGACAGCGGCGAGTAACGTGATCCTCGTCGATCGACCCTGGACACCGGGGGACGCGGAGCAAGCCGAGGATCGGTGTTACCGGATCGGGCAGGAGAACACGGTCTATTGTTTCTGGATGCAACTCGGGACGATCGACGAGAGAATCGACGAGCTTATCGAATCCAAGCGGGAGAATATCGAGATCGTGCTGAAGGGCAAAAAACGCACCCTTCCGAGCTTGGCGAATCCCAAAGACCTCGCGATGGAACTGATGGAACTATTACGGAAATAGGGGAAACTCCTGTAGCAAAATTAGGGAATATTTTCTCCCTATATGGCAAATAACCACGAAAATAGGAAAAGATCGAGAAAATCCGAACCCGGTAAATTTCCCGACCCACGACCCTGACGCGGGGAACGATCGGGGTCCCGCGCGCGAGAGGGAAAAGCGGCATCGTTTCACCGGGATCTCGCGCCGATCGAGTAGGATGAACACAACAAAACGCGTTTTTTGTTGTGTTGGCATGACCCTGACCACCTACCCCCGATTGACGGACGCGGCGACCGACGAGGAACTCATCCGCTTCTGGCTCTCCGATAAATCGAAAACGACCCGAAAGACCTACCGGACGATCGCCCGTCAGTTCCTCGAATTTACCGGGAAACCGCTCGCCGATACCCGGATCGAGGATATCCTGTTGTGGTTAGAATCGTATCAGTTGCGCTCGGCCTCCCGAAACACCGTTATCAATAAACTGGCCGCTATCCGTTCCCTGTTCGGTTTCGGGATGGGGACGGGCTACCTCGCGGCCGACCCGACGAAAATGATTAAATCCCCCAAAGCGATCGACGCGTTGAACGAGAGACTCCTGATCGAGGAAGAGGTTAAACGGCTCATCGAGGCGACCGAACCGGGACGCGACCGGGCGATCGTCAAACTGCTTTACGTTCTCGGCCTGCGGATTTCCGAATTGACCGGGCTGAATTGGAACGACTTCCGCGAGAACAACGACGGCGCGACGGTGACGATCCGCGGCAAGGGATCGAAAACGCGAACGTTACTACTCGATCGATCGCTGTGGGACGAGATCCGCCAACTCCCCCGCGGGGAGAAAACGACCGCGGTATTCCTGTCGCGACTGGGAAACCGGCTCGATCGTCACGCGATCCACCGGATGATTAAAAAAGCGGTAGAAGCGGCGGGAATTAACCCCCATACCTCCGCGCACTGGTTGCGTCACGCCCACGCCTGTCACTCTCTCAAACACGGCGCGGGGATCGAGTTGTTGAGGAAATCGCTCGGTCATAGCTCGTTAGCGACGACGAGCCGATATCTACACGTCAACCCGGACGAGTGTACCAGTCAGTTTATCCGGTTGGAGTGAGGGGCGCGCCGAAGGCGATCGGGGGAACTGGATCTTAAAAACTTACGGTAGGAGAATAGCTAAGAACATCTATACTAAGATAGAGATGTTCTAATCCATTCTTGCCTTATGCCGAAACCCGACGAACCCGAAATCAGTACGTCAATAGTCCGAGCGATCGCCGATACGGAAATTTCGGACGCGATCACCGAGCTAGGAGATATCACGATCGATCTTTTTCTCAACGATAGTTTTTTACGCGATCTTCCCGTTTTAGGATTTCTCCTAAAATTCATCAGATCCGGGCGAGATATCCGAGATTATTTTTTCACTCGAAAAATTTTCAAGTTTTGTCAATCCACCAAGCTAACGGAGAAAGAGAGAAGTAAATTTAGTGAAAAACTGGCAGAAGATCCGAGATTCGCTCGCGATACGGGAGAAAAATTAATGATTATTATCGATCAATTGGACGAGATCGATAAAATTCCTATGCTCGCGAAACTCTTTAAAGCTTATATCGACGATAGAATCGATCGCGCCCTATTTCGACGTTTAGCGAGCGCGATCGATAAAGCTTTTATCGACGATTTAAATAGTTTATTAAAACTTGAAGATCTGTACGAAAGACCTCCGTTTTTTAAACAACTGCTCCTTTCCGGACTAACCGAAATGTCCGATCAATTATCCGTCACCAACTGGGAAAAACAAAGGGCGAGAGGTCGGGGACTTGCCCCCCTGCGTCCTTCGAGCGTTCATCCATTTCAAAATTCTAACGATGATTACGTCAATCTCCGATTTGAGGTAAGCGAGTTAGGAAAACTATTTATCGAGATCGTGAAAGAGACGGAAGATAACGGTTAATCGAGCGAACCCGCGAATCACACTTATTTCCCGATCTGCTTGTAGCAGCGCTTCATTTTCACCCCGATCTCTCCTCCGGTAACGTTGATCGAGCGCGATGACTGCTTTTGACACCGTGGGGTTAGCCATTGTCCCGTGTACTTGGCGAGCTTGTCGGATGAGCGCAGGGGTAATTCAGTTAGAGCGAAGGAGCGAACGTTTTTCTTTATCGGGGAATAAAAAGCTTATATCTTTTCAGCAATACAAAACCCGATACCGCTATAATCGGTAATCCTGCAAAAGTCAAAAAATAGCTTCCAGTGATCGTAAGATTGTAATAACAAAAAGCGAGTCCGTACCAGAAAGCCATCGAACAAATACACATGACTGTTTTTTCAACAATCTTTAATCGGCTGTAGAGAGAAGCTTCAACAAATTGACTAACTAAATTACTCGATATTAATAAAATAAAAATTGTCAAAGATTCTTCCTGTGATTTGACAATAACAAAGTGATAGAAATAAGCAAATAGGGTAATCATCCCTCCAAAAACAACCAGAAATATTATAAAATTTCGTCTAGTTTTTATTTTTGTCGATAAGATAAAATTATAAGCCAAGGTTACAAAAGTAGCCAATAAAGCTTCTATAATTAACGAAATTTGCACATTCATCTGGAAAGTGAAGATAAAAGACGATCAATTTTTATCTTACTTGATCGCTTGAAATCCCTGTCGAGCGATCACCCTCGCCCCGACCCAATACTTCTCGGATAGTGTCGTTGACCCGTTCACAAGGAGATTGAAACCCTTATGATTCCGTAGGCGAGAAACCCGAAAAAATCTTTAACCAAGAGGTATTGCGCCCCGACCTTTCCCCCCCAATAACGTTGATCACTTCCCGGCACTCTAGGCGACGATCAGGGGAACCATCGCCTAGAGCGCGCTCGCCCGATCGCCCGTCGCGATCGACTCCTTTTCGAGAGAAACCCGATCGCCCCCTCCGGCGGTCGAGAGCGGCGAGACGGATTCCCCCGAAAAAGAGGAGAGAAGAAATCCAACCTCAAGCCTGATGGGTAAGGATATACTGGGCGATCGCCTGAACGATCTCACTGAGAGCTTCCGGGGGAATCGCTTCGAGAACGGTTTTCAGATCGCCGGAATTATTACTATTAATCTGGATCGCCGGGGCGTGGGAGATCAGGGGAGACCCACAAAAAACGATCGTCGCCCCCGGCTTGATCAGCGAGAGAAGACGCGCGCGCTCCTCGGGACTCAGACTTTCAATCTGCTGAAGAATCGTTTCTGCCGTTATTTTGCCATTTTCAAGCATAGCGAGCGCTGAAGGAGAACCGTCCATTGGCGAAAGAGTGTAAAGAGTAACACGTAGTAAATGTACTCTCTATTATATTTTCCCGAATCTGTCACGAAAATCTGACCATATCGATCGCTATCCGGGGTCTCGCGGCGATCAACTGGCGCGTCGTGCCGCCTCGGATTGGGATAACCGAATCGCCGCGGCCATCATCAACGCGGCGAACTCCGAAGAATCCAGACTATTAACGAACTCCTCCGGCGAGATCGTCATCCGGCGGGACTGCCCGGAAAGCTCGCGACAGAAAGCCTCGAAAAATCCGGGGTCTTTCGCCTCGATCGCCGATAGTATCTCGACGAAATCGCACAGACGCGGGGAATCTTCCCCCGTCCGAATCCGGGAAATGCTGTTAGGGGTTCTGCCGGTCCACTCGGCTATTTGTTTTCCCTGAAGTCCCCGATTTTTAACAGTTTTAGCGAAAATCCGATTGAAAATCTTCGGATCGAGCGAGCGATCCGGGGTGGTGCCGATATCGGGACAAGTTTGGACAACCATTAAAAAAATAACCCCTAGCAACAATCGTAGTGCTACAATAAACCTCGTAGGTTGATTCTATCCACTAGGTAAACCCATTATGGCACGAAATCCAGAAATCACCAAACGGGAAGTCCCGATCGGAGAGCGGGGATTAACGAGAAACGCTAAGGAATTAACGATAAACGCGGGAGATCCGAGAGGTTCGATACCGTTAGCCGGGATGACGGCGAAGCCCGAAGCCATTAGCGGGCGCGTCGGCGAAGCGATGAGGCTCTCGAAAAAGTCCTGAAAAGCAACATAGCCCCGTCCGGCAAGACTGGGGGCTACGTTCTCATTTTTATTACCACACCACCATGATAAACGAAAAACCGAAATCCGAAACCTTCTTTAGACTGACCCCGGACGTGAGAGACCGACTGCTATCGGCAGAGCTAACCGCGGCGGAGTGGCGCGTCTGGTGCTATCTAGTCAGCCTCGACCCTTTCGGCGATCGGGGCGCGAAATTCGTTCCCGCCGAACTGATGCTTAAATGCTCGATCGGGAAGTCCAGCTATTTCACGATCAAGGCTAAATTTCAGAAATTAGGATTATTCGATTTTAAAGACGGAATTTCAAGGGTTTTCAACCTTCAAGGCGAGTCCGGGATTTTGGAGTCCGGGATTTTGGAGTCCAAGATTCCGGACTCGGAGTCCGGAATTCCGGAGTCAGAGTCCAAGATTCCGGAGTCAAAGTCCAAGATTCCGGAGTCAGAGTCCGGGATTCCGGAGTCGGAAAGCCCGAAACCCTTACCCCGCAAGGCTTCTAAAAGGCCTCAGACTATTCAGACCATTCAGACTATTCAAACCATCCAGACCGAGGGGGGTGGTTTGCATTTTCAAGAGAAGGAAGAGACCGTTACATCCCCAGCGAACTGGCAAAGCCAGCGCTACGCTCCCGATCCCGCACCCCCCGATCCGATAACCCCTAGCAAGATTTCTAACACCCTACTCGATCGACTCACCGAACTGGAGATCCCGATCGATAAAAAGATCCGGGAGGCGATCGCCCAATACGGGGAATCGCGAGCGTGGGGAGCGATCCGACACATCGAAGCCACGGGGGAAACGATCCATAACAAATATGGTGTTTTTCTCTATCAAATCCCGAAACAACGCGAGGAAAAGCCATTAAAGAAACTATCGAGCGAATTTCTGGAATGGTATCAGTACGCCCGCGGCGAAATTGTCGAAGACGTTGCGCCTGAACTCCTGCCCCTCGATCGATACCGCGAGCCGTTGGTGAGATTGCGATCGAGACCGAACGAACTGATCGAGTGGCGACGGGCTAAGTCGGGAGAAAGCTTAGAGCCTTGCACGGGCGAGGCATTGAGGGCGGCGATCGAGAAATTAAACCCGGCTCTCCGGGAAAAGCTCCAGAAACGGCAACCGGAGAAAGCGGCGAACTGGCAAAGCCAGCGCTACGCTCCCGCACCCCCACCAATTCCCGCCCCCACGCCCGAAGAGATTCCCGTGGAAGCTCCCAAGGAGAACGAGGAATTGAGGGCGGCGATCGATAAAGCTCTCGAAAATAATCCCGAATTACGGGAAAAATTACAGAAAGCGGGAGGTAATGAAGGATGATAGCCGCTCACGATAGTCAATATTGGTGGTATCGCTCTCATTCGGTAGAGTTCTCCGGCTTAACGTGGGAATTCACCTATACCGAGGCGACGGCGAGCCGATCGATCTCCACCACCGACGAGAACGGGAAATCGATCGAACTGAATATTCCCATCAAAGACACCTCTAAATTCTCGTCCCCCCGCGCTTGGCTGGAGAAATGGGGGAAAACCAAGGGGAAAGCCTATATCGAGGTGAGAAAGAACCGAATATCGGAACCGAAAAGCCTCCTCGAAGCTCTCGACGAGGGACTAGAGATAACCCCTAGCAATTGTTCGCATAGCTGGGTGTTCTGCCGAAGCCTTGACAAATATATCTGTGAATATTGCGGAGAAGAAACGAAAAATCTCGAAAATCAAACCCCTAGCTTAGAAAAATCATGTTTATCAATACCGAGCTTACCCATCTCGACAGTTTCGCCGGAAGTGGCGGGTTCACCGTCGCGGCAGAACAAACCGGGCGCATCAAAACGATCCAAGCGATCGACAACGACCCTGACGCTCAACTCGTCTGGTGCGGAAACTTCCCAAATATCCCTATTTTCGGCGACATCAAAGACTTTCGCGGGGAACGGGGAAAATACGACATCATCACCTGCGGGTTCCCCTGCACTGGCACAAGCAACGCCGGAACGAAAACCGGACTCGCTCACCCCGAATCAGCCCTCTGGCGAGAGGGAATCCGACTGCTTATCGAATGCAGACCCCGATTCTTTGTTGTTGAACAGCCTGATGGAGTTGTCGATCGAGGACTTCGAGCGATTCTTGGAGGACTCAGAATGGCGGGATATTCGTGGGACGATCCGCAAATCATCAAAGCGGAAGAATGCGGAGCGGGACACCGCCGACCCAGATTATTTATTATTTCCTACCCTAACGAGCAATCGGGGCGTTACCAACAGACCCGCTGGCCACAGCAGATGCGAGAGATGGTGGAGAGGGCAAGGGCTAGTCAACAGTGGCTTAGAGTTGCAATTGAGCGCGCCAGCGATGGCCGCTATCATGGGCTTTCCCCTCGGCTGGTACAAGGCTCTAGAAGCCGAGAACTCAAACCCGCAGAATACAGCACCGTCAAAGATACCCCCGGCAGAATCCGGGCCCGATACCTCGCAGGTCGCGCGGTCACGCCGGCCCAAGCGCGGATCGTCTTCGATCGAGTCCTCTACCTCCACGACCTCGGATAGCGCGGCGACGGCCAGCCCGATCGAGAGCGCCCGAAGTTTGCTAGGGGTTAACTCCTCGATCGAGAGTGCCAGAAGTTTGCTAGGGGTTAACGAGCCGAGCGAACCGGTTGAAAGTGCCGGAAGTTTGCTAGGGGTTAACGAGCCGGCGGTGGCGAACTGGCAAAGCCAGCGCTCCGCTCCCGAGGGAAACACTGCCGAAACTTTGCTAGGGGTTAAGCCGTGGAACCCCGACGACTTCCGGCCTCTCACCTACACCACCGACGAGGAAGGGCAGTTAACGATCTTCCCGTCGGAGATCGAACCCCCCGACCCCGACGATTACAAATCGATCGAGGAATACGAATCGGCGTGGCGGGAGTGGGAGAGCGGACAGCCCGAGCGACAGCCCCCGAGCGAAGAACCGCCACCACCCGCGTTAACCCCTAGCAAATGTTTCTCGTGCCACTTCGCCGAACGGATTCGATCGAGTCCCCTGTTTACCTGCCTCGCCGACGGGCATTATTTCACCGAGGCGACGGCTAAAGAGTGCGAGCGATTTACCCCCGCGGGAAAATTAGAGACAATCCCCAAAGACCCGACAGCCAAGCGCCCGCGCCGCCCGCGAGGGCAGGGATCGGGGAGCTTCATCACCACCTACGCGAGCCAGTCGAAATACGGGAAGAAATATCCCCAAATCTCCTATCAGGTGGAGTTTGGCCGGAAGAAGCGATCGATCTATCTCCCCGAATCGAAGGTCGAGAAGGTTCGGGAACTCGATCGGGCCGGGAAACCGATCCGGGAGATTCTGGAGTCGATCGACAGCCCGAAATCACAGAAGGTTTTAGAGGAATATAAAGAGTTTCTGAAAAGTAAATTAGGAGTTTGAAATGAAAGGTCTATCAATCTATGGCGGATGGGCTTACGCGATCGCCTACGGTCACAAAAGGTCGAAACCCGAACACGACACACGAATTATCGAGGAAAAGTGTTAATCTGCGCGGGGAAAAAGCACACGAACGCGCTACACAAAATCTATTACGAACTATATCAAAAGTTTCCCGATGATTTGAGTTTCCTAAATTACATCAACACTCAAGCTGTGCCTTTAGGTGTCGCGGTAGCGGTGGCGAATATCACGGACTGCGTACCGGCTGAATCGATCGAGCCACAATTATCGGAGATCGAGAAGGCTTTAGGAGATTATCAAAAAGGGATGCGCGCGTGGACTTTAGATGACATTAAAAAAATCCAACCATTTCCTATCGTGGGACAACAATGGTTATTCGACATCCCTGACAACATTATCCAAGTTATCCAGAATCAAAATCAAGGAGTTTAAGTCATGCACTCTCCATTTATTAAAGAAGAGTTTCAAAAAATAGCGGGGGAACCCTCACCGCCCTGCTATTGCGGCAATTGCAAAGACGAGGATGATAACGATAGCCCCCTATTATTCCGTTGCGAGGGATGCGGAAGAATGATGTTTAATTGCTACGGACAGGCCGATAGATTCTTCGATTATTGCGATTTCTGCGCGGTGGCTCTGGAAGAGGAAAGCCCCGAAATTCATACTACAGACGAGCGGACACGAGAAAAACTTCTCGATCTAGGGAGACTGATAAAGGAACGCATGGAGAGACTGTAAACATTTATAGTTCCCCATCTCCCATCTCCCATCTCCCTATCTCCCCATCTCCCTATCTCCCTATCTCCCCATCTCCCCATCTCCCCATCTCCCTAACCTCACCCATTTCTCTAAATAAAAAGGAGCGTACACGGCAATGGCAAAAATATTACTTCTCGACCTCGACGGTACGATCCGGCGAACCAAGAGCGGGAAAACTTTCATCAACGAACCCGAAGATCAAGAACCCATCGAGGGATCGATCGAGGCACTCGATCGCTATCACGCCGACGGTTATCGAATGATCGGTATCACCAATCAGGGAGGGGTAGCGGCCGGGCAAAAATTTCTACAGGACGCGATCGACGAGCAGATCCGAACGTTAGAACTTTTCCCCCAACTGTCCTACATCTATTTCTGTCCCGATTTCGAGGGAAAATTCTGTTATCTTGTCAGTCGAGAAAATTTAGGCCGCCCCGTGCATACGGAATGGGCGGCGCATTGGTCGGGAAGCTTCAGGAAGCCGAATCCCGGCATGATTCTCGCGGCCTTATTCAATATCCAAAACGGGAAGAATCCGATCGAGGATTGTTTATTCGTCGGCGATCGACCCGAGGACGAGGCCGCCGCCCGAAACGCGGGGGTTCGGTTCCAGTGGGCCGATCGATGGCGGGAAGTTAACCCGAGCGCGAAAGTCACCGATTAATCGCGGTCGCCTCCGTCGATCGATTTCTCGAAGACGATCGCGCGAGAACGAAGCCAATTCGAGGGATCTATCCCGCGCCCCTAGAAGCTCGGTTTATCGGTATATTCGGTATCAGCGAGGGAAATCTATCTATGAGCGTGAGTTCTGACCGAGAGATCGCCAAAAAGCTGAACCAGCTTACCCGGCAATCTCCCTTTTACAAAAAGTTCAACGAGCGGCGCTACGGTCACGTTAAAGGCTATATCGAACACGAGGAAGTCATGTTCGCCCTCGCCCGCACGATGACCGGTTATCAATACTACGATAGCTCCATCTTCGAGCGTGATTTTACCCACAAAACCTCGATTATCACGCTCGATCGGGCTTATCGGGAGGGGTTCGGTTCTTATTGGTTGGGGGGGGAACTATTCGAGGCGTTCTTGAATACGTGTCTCCCGTCCGCGATCGGCAATATCCGACAGGTAATCCCGAGCGGGGTTTTACTCGTTCCGCCCAAACTCAAGAACCCGGACGGAGTACCGCTAAAATGGCTCTGTTTTTCCCACCGGATCGCGGGCGACACGATCCCCCCGATCCGAACCCTATCCGACACGCTCTACATCCAACCGACCGTAGAAGAAAGCTTGAGTTGGGTGACGATCTTCGAGGACGGTACCCAATACGGGGTTAACCGACATCTCAAGATCGAGAACCATCAACTGGATTTTCACGATGACAAGGTTTATATTAACCAATCTCTAGAATATAGAGGGGCGAATACCGACACGACCACGGAAAAGGAGTTTATCGATCGGGTGACGGAGTTGTTAATTCAAGTTCTGCTTTACCTACAACGCCCCCGCTCGCTAGAGGAATCGGTAGCCGTAACGGGAACCGCGCGGACAACCCGGCGGGAAACGACCGGCAAAAAACAGAAATTGACCCCGATAATGATCGGCCGGGATTACCGGATCAAGAGGGAGAGAGTATCGATCGAGACCGGGGGCGATCCCCGATCGATCGCCACTCACTGGCGACGGGGATTCCATCGCTGGCAACCCTACGGCTCGCGTTCGGAACCGACATACGAACTGATCTGGATCGAACCCACGTTAGTCAACGAGTGAGCGGCGCAAATCGATCGATAACCCCTTGAAAGTTTTTGCGCTTAGGTTAACTTTAACGCTCTCTTCAACGGGAACCCGATCGACCCGAATTCTATCATCTGGTTTTAAAGAATTATGGCAATCTGGTTTTATGGCAAT
>NZ_JBAFSM010000079.1:0-17337 GCF_036688125.1 Pannus brasiliensis CCIBt3594
CTCGCCGATTTCAATAAAGCGATCGAGATCGACCCTCGAAACGTCGAGGCTTACAGCAATCGGGGGCTTGTTTACACCGAACAGCGGAAACTCGACCTCGCCCTCGCCGATTTCAACCGAGCGATCGACATGAACCCCCGATTGGCGATGGCTTACAACAATCGGGGGCATCTTTACAAGCAACAGCAAAAAACCGATCTCGCCCTCGCCGATTTCAATAAAGCGATCGAGATCGACCCTCGAAACGTCGAGGCTTACAACAATCGGGGGTATCTTTACCACCAACAGCAGAAAACCGACCTCGCCCTCGCCGATTTCAATAAAGCGATCGAGATTAACCCCCGATGGGCGATGGCTTACTACAATCGGGGGTATCTTTACGACCAACAACACCAAACCGACCTCGCCCTCGCCGATTATACCCGAGCGATCGAGATTAATCCCCGATACGCGTCAGCTTACCGCAATCGGGGAGTTCTGTACTACCAACAGCAGAAAACCGACCTCGCCCTCGCCGATTATACCCGAGCGATCGAGATTAATCCCCGATACGCGATAGCTTACGTCAATCGGGGGAGTCTTTATCACGATCGGCGAGAAACGGAAAAAGCGATCGAGGATTTACGAAAAGCCGCCGAACTGTACCGTCAGCAAGGAAATACGGGCGCTTATGAAGAGATACTACAAATCCTACGGAAATTAGGCGCGGTCTAGATAGTCAAGCGATCCGCTTGCGGTAGCGCTTCGCTCCCGCCCTCTTTCTATTCCCATACCGAAGGTCGATCGAATCCCGACGGAAAATCGATCGCCCCACCTTGCACATCGCGAAAAAAGTGACCGATAAACCGGGTAGAAGTTCAAATCCCCCCGTCGAGGAACTACCCATGAAATCCTTTACCCTCCCCACCCCCGCCCTCATCACCATTAGCCTACTCGGCCTTGTCACCCTCTTCACCATCCCGACCCCGAAGAGCCAACCGCGAACCGAAACCCCGATCGCCCGAGTCTCTTCTAACGAAGCGCGCGCCCACTTCGATCGGGGATCTAGTTACGTCCGACAGGAAAAACGGGATCTCGCCATCACCGAATACATCAGAGCGATCGAACTCGATCCGAATTACGCCCTGGCTTACAACGAGCGGGGCTATCTTTACAACCAACAGGGGAAATCCGACCTCGCCCTGTCCGATTACAACCGCGCGATCGAGATCGATCCCCGATTAGCCTTGGCTTACAACAATCGGGGCTATCTTTACAACCAACAGGGGAAATCCGACCTCGCCCTGTCCGATTACAACCGCGCGATCGAGATCGATCCCCGATTGGCCGCCGCTTACAACAATCGGGCGCTTCTTTACGCCGAACAACACCAAACCGACCTCGCCCTGTCCGATTACAACCGCGCGCTCGAGATCGATCCCCGATTGGCCTTGGCTTACAACAATCGGGGCTATCTTTACGCCGAGCGGGGGAAATTCATCCTCGCTCAGTTCGATTACAACCGCGCGATCGGGATCGATCCCCGATTAACCGACGCTTACCTCAATCGGGGGGTTCTTTATTACCGTCAGAAAGATACGGAAAAAGCGATCGAAGATTTCCGACAAGCCGCCGAACTGTACCGCCAGGAAGGAAAAAACCAGGACTATCAGGAGGTTACGCGAATCCTACGGAAATTAGGCGCGTAGAAAGCCGAAGGAGCGGGGAGCGGTCCCGAAGCGATCGATCTCCGGGTATAAACTTTTCCTAAAAACCGGTCTCAAGATTGAAAAATGACGGCATAATCGGAAAAAAACAACGATAAAACCATCAACCGCCAACCCGATTCCCAAACCCGCACAGAAGATGAAACCGATCCATCTCATCCTAGTTGTCCCGCTCGCCGCTACCAGCCTAAGCTGTCAAGCACTCGGATTCCCGATTCAAACTGTCCGATCCTTTTTATCACAGGATCAGACCGCTTCAATACTCTATCAAAAAGCCAGTCCCGCCGTCGTCACCATCAAAAACGGCAACGGACACGGTAGCGGCTTTCTCGTCAGTCCCGACGGTCTGATCGTCACCAACGCCCACGTTGTCGAGGGCGGCCCCCGCGTCGTCACGGTAAAATTCTCCGACGGTCAACAAGCCTCCGCGGACGTGATCGGATTCGCGAAAAATGGCGTAGATCTAGCCGTCCTCCGGATTTATAACCGCCAGAACCTGCCCTATCTTCCCCTAGCCCGTCCGAACTCCCCGCGAGTGGGCGAGAGCATCTTCGTGATCGGGACCCCCCTAGAGGAGGACTACCAAAACACCCTGACCCAAGGCATCATCAGCCGTCTCGACCCGGAAAAAGGCACCGTGCAACATAACGCCAACACCAACCCCGGTAATTCCGGCGGGCCTGTCCTCAATTCGCAGGGGGAAGTGGTCGGGGTTCACTTCTCGGGCGATCGGGGGAGTTTGGTATACGACGGCGCGGGAAACGAGATCGGCTTTACTAAGAGCGGGATTAACTTCGCCGTTTCCCTCGATCGCCTGCAAGATTTCCTCGCCGCCGTCAAAAATGGTGATATTTCTTCCGTTTCCACCAGGCGGGACGAGAATCGAGAGCCGGAGATCCTCGCGCTCCCTCTCGACGGTCAAACCCTTCAGGGAAGTTTAAACAAAAAGAAAGCCGCCGATCTCTATGTTTTTCAAGGCCGCGCCGGACAGAAAGTGACCGTCGAAATGAACGCGCGCGAGATTAACCCCTTTTTGGGGCTATTCCGCGTCGTTGAAACCGCCGAGGGAAAGAAATTTGAACCGGTCGCCGAAAATGACGATCGCGCCCCGGGCGATTTTAACGCCCGACTCGTGACCGAATTACCCGCCGACGGGGTTTATCTCGTGATTGCCAAGTCCCAAGAAAATGGCGAAACGGGCGAATATACCCTGAGCGCGGCCATTAATCCCTAATCATCCCTAATGAAATCGTTTTTACCCGTCCAGAACATTTTTGATTCAGGAGTCAAACCCGTGAACGATCGATCTTTTTCCCTCCGTCTCGCTTCTGTCGCTCTCCTCGCCACCGTCCTCCTCGGTAGTGTCGCCCCCGGTTTCAGCCAATCGGCCCGGCCCGATCGGGTGACCTTTTTCTGCAAACAAGTGTTCGATCGAGCGTCGGGGAACAAAATCCCCGCTACCCTAGCTTGGGTTCCCGGTAGAGGCGGCAACGTGAGGATTATCGGCTGGAAATCCGAATATTTCCGCAAAAGCTCCCCGGCTCGTTGCGAGGAAGTTTCGCGCAAATTCCAGACAGCCTTCGATGGAGGACGTTTCAACTACCTCACCACCGGCAAAGCGAAAGGATACCCGATCGTCTGCGCGGTCGCCCGCACCGGCGATCCCTGCGATGGAAATAGTCAACTTTTCACCGTCAAACCCCACGATAATCCCGATCTAGTCTTACAACAACTCATGGATATTCTAGAGGGAAAAACCTCGGATATGCTCCTCCAGAGTTCCGGGAATAAAACCTACGTCTCGATGACGGAATTTTTCGCCAAAGCCCCGCTCGCCGATCGCGACGCTCCCCCCTGTACTATATCGGGCGGCCCGCAAATGAACTGCCGCGGGGGCCGATAGGATTCGTTCTCGATCGACACATCCCGTGGCGCGTCTTTTCTCCCGACTTTTCCCGAAAATCCCCGAGAAAAACCATGTTTAAGCCGTTTCCCCTCTTCCTGAGTTTCCTGGTTCTGTCCGTCGAACCGGTTAGAGCGATCGCCCCTTCGATCCCCCCGACGATCGTTACCCGAGACACGCCGGACGCGGAGATCGAGCGATCGATCCGTCAAGTCACCGTTCGGATCACTAGCGACCGAAATCGGGGATCGGGGACGATTATCGGCAAAAACGGCGATAATTACCTCGTTCTCACCAACGCCCACGTTATCCGCGGCGCGACCACCCTACAGGTAGAAACCCACGACGGACAGACTCGATCGGCCCGAATTTTGCCGAACTCTCTCTCCGGAGACAAAGATCTCGCCCTAGTGGAGTTTCGCGATCCCCGCGCTTACTCGATCGCCAAAATTAGCGCGATTCCCCTCGACGCGGGGATAGAAATCACGACGGCCGGTTATTCGGGGGAAACGGGGCGATACACCCGCGACGACGGGAAAATCGAACGGCTGAGCGATCGGCCCCTCCGGGAAGGCTATAGCATCGGCTACAGTGGCGAGGTCGCGCAGGGAATGAGCGGCGGCGGGATCTTTTTCGAGGACGAGTTAATCGGCATTAACGGGCGATCGGCCTATCCCATTCTCTCCAATTACACCTACGAGGACGGATCGCGACCGACAGAAGCCGAAATCGAACAGATGAGAGCCGTTAATTGGGGCATTCCCATCAATACCCTATTAACCTACATCCAGCCGGACATCCTCACCGCGTACCGATTACCCTTACCGAAAACCGACCCCGGCATCGCTAACCCCGCCTATACCGGCTATATCGCCGAATTAGAAAAGAAAGCGAGAGGCTTTACCGTGCGGATCGACAGTAGTAGCCAGGCCAACGGTAGCGGCGCGATTATCGCCCGCGAGGGGAACACCTATACCGTACTGACCGCGGATCACGTCCTCTGCGAGAAAATCGCCGACGGGGAAACCTGTGCCGATTTCGCCTACACCCTCACCACCTCCGACGGGAAAACGATTCCCCTGGATAAAAAAACGATCGTCCGACAGGAAGGGGTCGATCTGGCGGTTTTTACCTTCCAGAGTGGCGAGAATTATCCGGTGGCGGAAATCGCGAACTATAGCCCCGATCGAGAGAGTCCCGTTTTCGTGGCGGGATTTCCCAAAATCGGCGATAAACAAGCGGGATGGCTCTTTAGCGGCGGCGCGGTCAAAAATCAGGAGGAAGGAATTATCTTCACGCGTCAGAGTGATTTCACGATCACCCAAAGCGGGGCATCGCGGGGCGCGAGTTCCCTTACTGGCGGTTACGATATGGTCTATACCAGTATTACTTTCGGCGGTATGAGCGGCGGCCCGGTGTTAAACGCGGCCGGACAGGTAATCGGGATTCACGGGCGATCCGAGGGGGTAAAGGGAAAAATTCAGCTAGGGTTTAGTTTAGGGATTCCGATTAATAGTTTTATCGGTTTACAGGAAAGATTTCGGGTTAAGTTATCTTCTCCCGTTACCGTTCAACCCCGGTTAACGGCACAACAACGCGAGGAGATCGATCGAACCCTCGTCAATGTAGAAGTCCCGGAAACCAACGCGCCCGCGAATATCTGGATCGAGCGGGGGAATCAACTCTGGCGGTTGAAAAAGAACGATCGGGCCTTACAAGCCTTCGATCGGGCGATACAGTTAAACGATCCCGAATACACCTATCTAGCTTGGTACGGTAAAGCGCTGGTTTACCGGAGCAAGTATAAATATCGGGAAGCGAGCGAGGCGATCGAGAAAGCGCTCGCCACCCTACCCGCTCGCGAGCGAGGTTCGGAATTTCACGCGGAAATCCTAAACGATCGGGGTTCACTATATTGGGGGTTAAGTTTCAGTCAATACGAAAAAGCGATCGAGAGCCATGAACAAGCCATAAAAATCTTTCCCCGGAATCCGAATTACTACAATAATATATTGATGGTAACGGTTATACGACAATTCGTTATACAACAGGACGTAAGACAATACGATCGAGCCTTGAAAGCGATTAACCGGGCGATCGAGATCGCTCCTCGCTCCAGTTGGTACAGCAATCGCGGGAGTTTATACGGCGCTTGGAAAAAATGGGATCTCGCGTTAGCCGATTATAATAAAGCACTCGCTTTGAATCCAAATAACGCTAGGGCGTATATGAACCGCGCCGATGTGTACAAAGAGCGAAAAGAGTGGGATTTAGCTCTAGCCGATTATAACCGGGCGATCGAGATCGATTCTAATTTTTCTGGAGCCTACGCGAAGCGGGGAATGTTTTACATGGCGTGGAAGAAATGGGACTTAGCTCTAGCGGATTATAACCGAGCGGTTAGCATCGATCCCGACAATCCTCTCTTTTATATTCCACGAGGTATTTTTTATTATTTGCAAGGGAAAAACGAGTTAGCGATCGCCGATCTTGCGAGAGCGATCGACAGTTATTCCGATCAATCTTTCGCTTATATACTGCGCGGTTCGGCTTACGTTGCCTTAAAAAAATGGGACTTAGCCCTAGCCGATTTTAACCGGGCGATCGAACTCGATCCGAGTTTCGCCCTCGGTTATGGTAGTCGCGGGGGATTATACGAGGGGCGGCGCGAATGGGACTTAGCCCTAGCGGATTATAATAAAGCGATCGAACTCGATCCGAATTCCGCCCCGAGTTACGAGGCGCGGGGAAATTTTTACAATCAACAACAAAAGTGGAATCTCGCTATTGCCGATTATAGTAGGGCGATCGAATTCGGTGGTTTTGATGGTTATACTCGTCGAGGAAGTGTATACCTTCAACAACAAAAGTGGGATCTCGCGCTCGCCGATTATAATAAGGCGATCGAAACCGCTCCGAATCCCGAACTCGCCTATCTTCTACGGGGGGTTTTATACGAGGTACAGAAAAAATGGGATCTCGCTGTCGCCGATTACAATCAAGCCATTCAATTAAATCCTTATGTAGAGTCGATGTATCGACTTCGGGGAAATTTTTACCGGACTCGAAATCAACTCGATCTCGCTCTCGCCGATTATAACAAGGCGATCGAGCTTAATAGTAGCGATGCGGTTCTGTATTACGGTCGCGGGGAAATTTACCAGGAACAGCAGAAATGGGATCTAGCCCTAAGCGATTACAGTCGATCGATCGAACTCGATCCGAATTACTCGTCCGCTTATTTACAGCGTGGTCGTATTTATTTTCAACAACAAAACTGGGATTTAGCTCTCGCGAGTATCACAAAATCTATCGAGATCGATGGAAAAGCGGACAGCTACTTCATGCGTGGAAAAATTTATCTCCAATTGGGAAAAAGGGACTTGGCTTTAGCCGATCTTAATAAGGCGATCGATCTCAATAGTCAAGGTGATAACGCTTATTCCTTTCGGGGAGAGATCTACCGTCTCCAGAAAAAATGGGATTTAGCTCTCGCCGATCTCGATCGCGCGATCGCTATTAATCAAAATAACGCTATCGCCTACTACATTCGAGGTTTAGTTCACTATGACACTCAAAAATGGGATCTCGCTCTCCAGGACTTCGATCGCGCGATCGCCCTCGCCCCGAATAACGCGAACTATTATAGTTTTCGAGGACAAATTTACAAAATACAGAAACGCTATCCCGAAGCCCTGCGAGACTATCAAAAAGCTCTCGAATTCAACGGAAAGAATCTAGTCGCCATCACCAACATCGGCTTAATTCGCTACGAACAGGGCGATCTAAATTCCGCCCGCACCCAATTTGAAGAAAGCCTATCGATCGACCCCAAATCCGCCGAAAATCAACTCGCCCTAGCCGTCACCCTCTCGCGTCAGGGCGACACGGGGGAAGCGATCGAACTCGCCAGAAGCGCGTTTAAAATCGACCCCGAATTCGCCAAGGTCGAAACCCTCGAAAAAAATCTCTGGGGGGAAAAAATCATCGCCGACACGCGCGAATTTCTCGCCTCTCCCGCCTTCCAAAACGCGAAATCCGAAAAATTCTAAATCCCATGAAAGGAGTCATCAGATATCCGTGAATTGAAAGGATAGTTTCACTCAAGACTGACGATTTTAAGAATATTTGGAAAAAAGATCCAGCCTTTATATTCTTAAAAACTCTTTACTTCTCCTTTCTCCTCCTGACTCCTGACTCCTGACTCCTGACTCCTGTCTCCTGTCCCAACAAGAGATTTTGGCCGGAGGTCTATCTTACCGGGCCGTATAGCCGCCGTCGATGACCAACTCCGCGCCGGTGACGAATTTCGACTCGTCGGACGCGAGGTAGAGAATCCCGTAAGCGATGTCTTCCGGTTCGCCGATATGACCGAGCGGGTGCAAGCTATTCAGGCTTTCCCGTCCCTCGGCCACGTCACCCCGCGCCGCGAGAAACTTCTCGACCAACGGTGTCCAGATAAAGCCCGGATGGACGGAATTCACCCGAATATTATCGCGGGCGTACAGGAGCGCGTCGGTTTTGGTCATTAAACGTACCGCTCCCTTCGAGGCGTGGTACGGGGGAATGTCCGGCGCGCTGATAATCCCGTAGATAGATGACAGATTGACAATACTGCCGCCCCCGGTTTCCAGCATCGAGATCACGGCGTATTTGGTACACAGAAAAACCCCGTTCACATTGACCGCCATTAGCGCGTTCCATTCTTCCTCGGTGATTTCGTGGGTCGGTTTATTCACGCCGGCGATGCCCGCGTTGTTCACGAGAATGTCGATTTTTCCCCACTTCCGACGCGTTTCGGCGAAAACCTCGCGAACGTTTTCTTCTTTGGAAACATCTAAATGCCAATATTCGGACCGATATCCTTTCCCGTCCATCTCCTGCGCCAGTTTTTCGCCCTCGGGGTCTAAAACATCGGTTATCGCGACGCGGGCCCCCTCTCGCGCGAGTAGTTCACAGGTGGCCCGACCGATTCCCAAGGCTCCCCCCGTCACCAGCGCGACTTTATCTTTCACTCTATCCATACCAAAAACCCTCCGGCCGATACCTCCCTATCCTAGAAAGGCGATCGCCCCGTCTCCTCTAACGGGGGAGAGGGTTTCTATCCACTAAAAGTATCGATCGATCCTACAGTTTCACGAACAATCCGGGTTCTTTCTGAATCGGTAATACGTCTAGAGAGTCGATATCCGCGCAGTATTTCAGATCCTCGTCGCAGTGGAGACGGAGGAGGCGCTGACCGTGACTGCAACTGTGGAACATTCCCAAGAGATTATCTTTCCACTGACTGTAGAGGGCGATCGAGGCGATCACTTCATCGTTACCGACCTCCATATCCCGATCCGCTTCCCGTAACGCGTGGGCGATCGCACCCGCGCAGGCGGTATCCTCTAAAGAATATCCCCCTTCCCATCCCGAACCGACGATCCAAACCGTATCCGGCTGTTTATCGAGCAAGAATTTCACCGCGGACTGACGGTTAATCATTGCGGCCGCGATAACGGTGGGGGATTCCTCCACCCGTTGAATGGTGCGGGTTCCGTTGGTGGTGCTGAGAAACAGACGGCGACCGCTCATGAGTTCGGGAGTACAATCGAGGGGAGAATTGCCGAGATCGCATCCTTCCACCTTCGCCCCCCCTCTCTCTCCCGCTCTCAGGCGTTTTTCGGGAAGCCAGGTATCGCTTACCTGCATTAAAGTTTTCAGGTCGCTAAAGGCTTGTACCGCTTCGGCTCCCGCGCTGAGGGCGGTGGCGATCGTCGTGGTCGCTCTCAAAACATCGATGACCACCGCGCAATCGGGCAGGGTGTGAACGGGGGTCAGTTCCGGGGTGTGATAGACAAAAACCTGCACGGGTTAACGATCCTGATAGGAGGTGAAAGGACTAGATGTAGGGCAAATTGTATCACGCGGCTGGAGAGGTCGCGGGAGGCGGCCGATCGCCACCGATTACAATATCTTTTCCCGATCATTAATTAATTTATTTTTTATAATACCGGAACGTGTATTAATTGAAAAAAATCAATTACGAAGATTGATTTTAACAAATATTCGCGATCGCTTGT
Source organism: Pannus brasiliensis CCIBt3594 (assembly GCF_036688125.1). Classification (NCBI taxonomy): domain Bacteria; kingdom Bacillati; phylum Cyanobacteriota; class Cyanophyceae; order Chroococcales; family Microcystaceae; genus Pannus; species Pannus brasiliensis. Next base: position 9,675 of record NZ_JBAFSM010000079.1, read on the forward strand.
CTTTTCCGTCCCGTTCCGAGTTAATTGAATAAGATTCGTAATAAAGACTAGGATGACCCTATCGGAATTACTCCCCGGACAGACGGCGATCGTCCCGGAAATTCTAGAAAGCCGCTACGGGCAAGGACTCGCGAACCGACTGGAGGCGATGGGAATAATTTCTAATAAACCGGTTCGGTACTTCGGAAAGCGGGTTTCGGCGGCCCCCTACGCGTTCGCGTCGGTTTGACCACGGAAGTCGCGATCTGGCGGGGAAAGGCAAAAATGGTCAAAATTCAGCATTTATCGTAGGAGTGCGAGGCTCGCGCTCTTTCGCGGTACAGGAAACGGGTAACAGCGATGACGTGTCACGCGGGAGCCGGCACAACGGGAAAAAGTAACGCCCTCAAGCGGGTCGGCCCGATCGGGATGCCCAATACGGGGAAATCGACGTTTTTTCACCGGATAACGGGCGCGACGGCCTTCATGGGCAACCGGCCGGGAATTACCGTCGATCTCTTGCAAGCGAACGTTCAAATCGATGGCGAGACGATCGAATTCGTCGATCTGCCCGGAATTTACGACCTGAACGGCTTTTCCGACGATGAAAAGGTGGTGCGGAGGTTTTTCGCGTCCTTCGAGGTCGATCCGGTGGTGATGATCGTCAACGCGGTTTTCCCCAACGGCAACGGGGCGATCGGGTTATTCTCCCTCTCACGAGAAATCGATCGAACGGTTGTCTTCCCAGAAAAAGCGAGTACAATACGGATAAAAAATCTTTTTCCAGCGAAAATCGTTTTCAAGAGATGAAAGCTCTTTTATCCGTCTTCCTGCTGTCTTTGGCGCTAACGACGGAACTTTTCGGGAATCCGCGCGCGGGTGTGGCACTCCCTCCCCCGAACGCGGCCGCGGTCGTCATCGATACCCGTTTAGTGTTGAACTTAAAACAGCGTCGGCTGTACGTTTATCGGGGGGATAAAGCGATCGCTTCCTATCGGGTGGCGATCGGTCGGAAGGGTTGGGAAACACCCATCGGACAGTTTAGCGTGATCCAGATGGTGCGCGATCCCGCGTGGGAACATCCCCTGACCGGTCAGATCGTGCCGTCGGGGGGCAAAAATCCGCTCGGCGCTCGCTGGATCGGCTTCTGGACGGACGGGAAAAACTCGATCGGCTTTCACGGAACCCCGGACGAACATCTGATCGGTCGCGCCGTCTCTCACGGTTGCGTTCGTATGCGGAACCGGGATATCAAGACATTATTCGAGAAAGTTAGCGTGGGAACCCCCGTCACCGTTTTGGCAAAGTAATCGAAATTTCGCGCTTCGGGTACCGGCGAGCGGACGATACAATCGGATCATCGACATCAGCCTCACGCCGAAATTATGGTAACAGCCTCTCACGATAGCAACGGATCGATCGCGACGTGGTTACGGGGACTTCTCTCGATCGCCTGGTCCGATGGCGATTATACCCCCGAGGAGCAGGAATCGATCGCCCGTTTCGCCCACGAGTTACATCTTGAAGATGGTGACGTTCTCTACCGCTCGATTGAACCGGAAGAACTAGCCGAAAGTCTGGGAAAAGACCCGAAAACCGCCGAAAATTTCCTCCGAACCGCCGTCATCGTGGCGATCGCCGACGGGATTTACTCTCCCGCGGAAGCCGATTTACTGCACCGTTTCAGCGAGGCGCTGGGAATTCGCGTGGAAGCGTTAGAAGCGCTCGAACACACCCTCTGTAAACCGGCGGAAACGGCGGGAGAAACGACTAAATCCGCCCTGATCTGCCCCGAACCGCCCCATCCCGACCTCTTGCATCCCCTAAAAGACTGGCTCGACGGATTGGAAATTCACGATCCCCGTCTCGCCCGCTTTATCTGCAAGATGGTCCCGCCACAATGTCCGTTCGAGCGAGATATCGTGCTTTTCGGGCATAAAATCGTCCATATTCCGCCGTTATGTAAATTAAATCCCCTGTACGATCAGTTAGTCGGTTTACGGTTCCGCTCCCTGTCCTATCTAGCCGACGAGTGCCAAGAAGACATATCCGAATATATTTAGAGAGCGAGCACCCGGAAACCGTACAAACCCGTATAAACCCGTAGGGTGGATTGGCGAAGCGTAATCCACCAACCCCCTACCGTTCGGCGGGCGATCGACCGAGAGAGGCGAATATTTTAGAGGAAATTAGCGCGGTACAGGAAGATTCCGGTCGATCGCTAGAGTATTTTCACCGAGCGCGAACGCTTTACGGGGTGATCGGCGATAAATACAGCCGGAATCGCGATTCACTCTCGATCGCCGATTACCGGCGCCAAAACCTTCCCCTATCGATTGATTTCTATCGATTTTTTCGATATACATTGGCCGATATCGAGTTAAATATTCACGAATTACCGTTTTTGTCAATACTATAAAGTCAGATCTTTCGGCACCGACTGTCATCAATTTTCGGACTCGAATCCGATCGGGAAGTAACATTCTTTTCCCCTCTCCGTTACGCGTCGGGGGATTCGCGTAAACTGAGAGCGGGGGATTGTTTTCTTCTATCTAAAGACATATTTTATTCACGAGTCGATGACGATTCACGAGATTATCGCTCTTCTCAACGCCGATCCCGCGACCAGACTAGACGACAAACAAGAATCGGTCTTACGTTTATCCTGGGAAGGATACACCTATCTGGAGATGGCACCGGAATTGCACTACGAGGACAGCTACCTCCGCAATATCGCGGGGCCGCTGTGGCGGGTTCTCACGAGAATTTTCGGCACCCCGATCAATAAAAATAATTTCTACGCGGCCCTGCACGATCGCCCGTTAACCGACTATCAAACGCGATTGATCCGGGCTTATCAGGCGACAATAATCCAGCCGAGCGCTCCCGCGTCGATCGACCGCGAACCCGACGCGCCCTCGATTCCCGACCCCTATTACGGGCCGATCCACCTAGCCTCCACCCTATACCTGGAAAGACCGCCGATCGAGGATCTCGCCTGCGCGGAGATCGAGAAACCGGGGGGAGTCCTACGGATCAGATCCCCGGCCCGCACCGGCAAAACCTCCCTCCTGCTGAGGGTATTACACGCCGCCCGGGAAAAGAATTACCGGACGGTGACGCTCAACTGTACCGACCCCGACCCGGCGCAGTACGGCGATATCGAGCGATTTCTTCAATGGTTCTGTCGGGAAATTAACCGCCAATTACACCTAGATCTCGACCTGGAAGACTACTGGCAAGAGGAAGCGGGGAGTAAGGTTAACTGTAGCCTGTACGTGCAAAATCACTTACTCGATCGGGACGATCGCCCCCTCGTTCTCGCGCTCGAAGAGGTCCATCAACTATTCGACAAACCGGATCTAGCGCGGGAGTTCTTTCCCCTATTACGTTCCTGGCACGAGAATTCCAAAATCAAACCGATCTGGCAGAAATTGCGCTTGATCGTCGTGCATTCCACCGATCTTTGTATTCCCCTAGGACTCGATCGCTCTCCTTTCAATATCGGCCTCACCCTTACCCTCCCCGGATTCACCCCGGAACAAACCCGTGAGTTAGCCCGAAGGTACGGCATCAACTGGTCGGATCGGGCCGGGCGAGAAAAAGCCCTCACCTTAACCAAACTGATCGGTGGACATCCCTACTACACCCAATTAGCTCTCTACCATCTACGCTGGGGAAAAATTGACTGGGCCGCCTTCCTCGCCGAAGCCGCCACCCCCAAAGGCATCTACAGCGATCACCTGCGCGAGCTATCCCTCATCCTCCGGAAACATCCCGAACTAGCCGCCGCCTGGAAGAAAACGCTCGATTCCCCCGAGCCGATCGAGATCGAGGCGCTGGCCGTTTATAAACTGGAAAGTCTGGGCTTGGTCAAACGGGAGGCGACCGGGGTGGTTCCAGGTAACGAACTCTACCGAAGCTATTTCCAACAACAACTTTCCCTAGGAAATTACACCTTCACGATCGAGAACTATATCTCGCGACTGGAACGGGAAAATAAACGTCTGGTCGCCTTCTCCCTCGTCGATGAACTGACCGGCAGGGGTAGCCGTCTCGGTTTCGAGCTTTCCCTAGAGCGGGAATGGGTACGGTTAGCCCGGGCCTCCGCCTATCTGTCCCTCCTGCTATGCGAGATCGATCGGTTCGAGAGCGTTTCCGAATCCAACGAAACCGAGGCGATCTTGCAGGGGGTGGGCGAGATCCTCGCGGAAAGCGCCCGCAGAACCACCGATTACGTCGCCCTGTACGAAAACGCGAGTTTCGCCATCCTACTCCCGAACATCGATCGGGCGGGAGCTTATGCCGTCGCCGAAAAAATCCAAACCCGGCTATCCGACGCGGCACTCTCCTTCCCCGCGGAAGACGGCGATCGCGGTCCCGTCACCGTCAGTATCGGTATCGCCATCTGTCTCGTCAACTTTCACGATAGCCCCGATTCCCTTAAACGCGCCGCCGAAGAAGCCCTCGATCGATCTCGATCGAACGGGGGAAATCGCGTCACCGTCGCTCGCTCGTGAGGGGATGGGTGTCGGGAGACGGGGAGATGGGGAGGTGGGGAGGTAAGGCAAGAATATATATTGTCGTTTTATTCTGCCTCCCGCCTCCTGCCTCCTGCCTCCTGCCTCCTGACTCCTGTCTCCTGTCTCCTGACTCCTGCCTCCTGCCTCCTGACTCCTGACTCCTGAATTCATAGCGAAAGATAAAAAATTATCAATTTTTTTAAAGAACGGACTGTTACCCGGCACTTTTCCCGTCGATCTTCGAGTCTCTAACGACCGCTCTCCGTCTCGTCCGCCGATCGTCCGGTTTCCCGATCGGCCCGCGAGCGGAAAATGTTACTTTCCCGCCGGCGCGGGGAACTCTATAACTGTGTAACCCCAACATTCCCGCGATCCGCTGTCGTTGTCCGAAAGGCTCGATCCGACGGGGAAGACTCGCCAACTGATTTCGATGAGGTGGATTCAATGACCCAGACTTCTCCCAAGCCTACCCCCGATCCTTCCGAGGGCGATCTGCCCCCTCTACCGCTCCCGATCGACGCGGAAGTGACCCCATCCCCATCGGAGATCCAGAGATACCCCGGAACGGCGATCGCTCCCGAACCGAGTCAAGAGCGATCGCTCTGGGAGCAAATTCGGGATTTTTGCTGGGATAGGCGAGATTTACGCCAGAAAGCGGCATTATCCGGTTTTCTGATGGGATTGATCCCCATCACGATCATTACCGCCAGCGCCTACACGATCTCCCTCAACGCTCTACAGCGACAGGCGGGAAACCCGAGCGCCGTAGAACGGGCGACCGACGCTCGCGGACAATTAGCCGGGATTCCCCTGTTAGGTCTGCTCCTGGCCGGGGGAGCCGGCGCGGCCGCTTGGTTCCTCGCCGATCGAGCTACCCGGCCGCTCCGCTCGATGGAAAAAGCGGTACATCAGATCGGTTCTGGAGATTGGGATACACGGGTAGAAGTCCGGGGGGAAGACGAGTTCGCCATTCTGGGAAGCAATATCAACACGCTGGCCGCGCGATTACAAACCCTCGTCAACGAGCAAACCCGATCGGTGCGACAGGCCAACCTGTTAGCGGAACTGAGCGCCCTAGCGATCGATAACCCGAACGCCAACGAGGAAGAGGCGATCGCTCCCCTATTTAGCAAGGCCCTCGAAGGAACCCGACCCCTCATCGGCGCGAACCGGCTCGTTTTTTACCGACTCACCGGCGAGGGGAACGGACAGGTCGAGAGCGAGTCCGTGGAGTCCCCCTATCCGAGCGCCGCGCGGGAAAAACTCGCGCTCTCTCCCCTGCCGAAAGAACTACTCGAAGCCTACCGCGCCGGACAAACCCGCGTTTTAGAAGATCTTTCCCCGTCCGCTAGGGTTTCCGCCGATCCCCTACAATCGATCCCGCGCCTCGCCGTTCGATCGAGTCTCGTGGTTCCCGTTCTCCCGGATGGCGGTCTCTACGGTTTACTGATCGCGCACCGTTGTGACGGCCCCTATAGCTGGACGGAAACCGAGGCGAGTTTCCTTCGCAACGTCGCCGAGCGTTTGAGCGGCGGGATCGAACGCGCGAGAGTCCAGATCGCCCGACGCGAAGACGCGCGCCGCGCCGGACTCCTCAAGGATATCACCCTGAAAATCGCCGCCGCCCTCGATTCCGAGAACGTTCTCGATGTCGCCGTCCGAGAACTCCGCGAGGCCCTCAACAGCGATCGGGCGATCGTGTACCGCTTCTTTCCCGATTGGTCGGGAACGATTATCGCCGAATCCGTAGATGAACACTTCCCCGCCGCCATCGGCGCGACGATCGCCGATCCCTGTTTCGCCGATCGCTACGTGGAAAAATACCGTCAGGGACGGGTACACGCCACGAGCGACATCTACGAGGCGGGCTTAACCGAATGTCACCTGCGCCAATTGGAACCGTTTAAGGTTAAGGCGAATATCGTCGCCCCGATTCTCAACCGGGGGGAACTCTTGGGCTTGTTGATCGTCCATCAATGTTCCGCCCCCCGCGTCTGGCAGACCGGGGAGATCGATTTCATGGCCCAGATCGCCACCCAGACCGGGCTGGCGCTGGAGAGAACCGACCTGATCGAACAACAACGCAACGCCGAAGAAGAACAACGCCTCGCCCGCGAACAGATTCAAACCCGCGCTCTCGAACTGCTCATGGAAGTAGATCCCGTCAGTCGCGGCGATCTGACCATCCGGGCTAGTGTTACCGAGGACGAGATCGGCACGATCGCCGACTCCTACAACGCCACGATCGAGAGCCTCCGCCGGATCGTTACCCAGGTACAGAACGCCACGATACAACTGGCGCGAACCACCAACGTGAATGAATCCTCCGTGCGCGCGCTCAGTCAGGACGCGACCCTACAAGCCCGCGATATTTCCGAGGCGCTGGCCCGGATTCAAGCGATGACCGAATCGATCGAGGCGGTCGCCGCCAACGCCGAACAGGCCGAATCCGCCGTCGAACAAGCCACCAAGACCGTAGAAGCCGGGGAGGACGCGATGAACCGCACCGTAGACGGTATCCTGGCCATCCGCGAGACGGTAGCGGAAACCGCCAAAAAAGTCAAACGTCTGGGGGAATCTTCGCAGAAAATTTCCAAGGTCGTCAACCTGATCGGCAGTTTCGCCGACCAGACCAACCTTCTAGCGCTGAACGCCTCGATCGAGGCCGCCCACGCGGGAGAGGAGGGACGGGGGTTCGCGGTGGTCGCGGAAGAGGTGCGATCGCTCGCCCGTCAGTCCGCGTCCGCTACGGCGGAGATCGAGGCGCTGGTGGCGAGTATTCAGGCGGAAACCAACGAGGTGGTCGCCGCGATGGAAGCCGGGACGGAACAGGTGGTACTGGGGACGAAACTGGTAGATGAAACCCGGAAAAGCCTCAACCAGATTACCGCCGTCAGTATCCAGATTAACGAGTTGGTCGAGGCGATCGCCCGGGCCGCCGTCGAACAGTCCCAAACCTCGCGGGTCGTGACCCAAACGATGGAACAGGTCGCCGCCATTTCCGATAAAACCTCCCTGGAAGCCTCCCAGGTATCCGACTCCTTCAAACAACTCCTAGAAGTCGCCCTGAACCTTCAAGAAAGCGTCCGTCAGTTCAAAGTGAAGTAAGTCAGGAGTCAGGAGTCAGGAGTCAGGAGTCAGGAGTCAGGAGTCAGGAGTCA
>NZ_JBAFSM010000080.1:0-17258 GCF_036688125.1 Pannus brasiliensis CCIBt3594
ACCGCCCTCACCTCGCTCGATTTAAGCGGCAACCGAATAACGGCCATCACGGTACTGAAAAGCCTCACCGCCCTCACCTCGCTCGATTTAAGTTACAACCGAATAACGGCCATCACGGTGCTGAAAAGTCTCACCGCCCTCACCTCGCTCTATTTACAAAATAACGGAATAACGGCTATCACGGTGCTAGAAAGCCTCGTCGCCCTCACCACGCTCGATTTAAGGAACAACCAAATCAAAGAAGTTCCAGACTGGCTCGCGGAAAAAGGCTTAGAAATTCGGATAGAAGATGAATACCCTGACGACTGTATTAATCTATACGGAAATCCCATTGAAAAACCGCCCCTAGAAGTCGTCCGGCAGGGCAATGACGCGATTCGCAACTATTATCAACAACTGGAAGCGCAGGGAAAAGATTACCTCTACGAAGCGAAAATGTTAATCGTCGGGGAAGGTGGCGCGGGAAAAACCACCCTGGCACACAAAATCGAAGATAGAGACTGTCCTCTTCCCACCCTAGACGATCGCACCCGCGGGATCACCATCCAATCCCACACCTTCAACGTCCGAGCGAAAAACAGCGAGGAAAAACGTACCTTAAACAGCGAGGAAAAACGTACCTTTCGTCTCAATGTCTGGGATTTTGGCGGACAGGAAATCTATCACGCCACCCACCGCTTTTTCCTCTCCAAGCGATCGCTGTACGTGCTAGTCGCCGATAATCGGGAAAATAGTACCGATTTTAACTACTGGCTCAACATCATCGAACTGTTCGCGGGAGAAAGTCCGATGATTATCGTCCTCAACGAGAAAGACGATATCCGTCGCGCCATCAACGAATCCGAATTACGCGGACACTACCCGAACAGTATTCAAAAAATCCTCGCCGTGAACTTCAAAACCCACGAGGAAACCGACGGGCAAAAACGCGGGGAACGTTTACGGAAAATTGACGAGATTATTCGCGCGATCGAACATCACGCCGATCTTCTCCCCCACATCGGTGAACCGGTTCCCAAGCTATGGGTAAAGGTTCGAGAAGCCCTAGAGAAAGATACTCGTAATCATATTTATCTAGAGGATTTTGATGAAATCTGCCACGAACATAATATCACCGAAGAACGGGATATCGATACCCTACTCGGCTACTTTCACGATCTAGGAATTATTCTTCACTTCGCTGAAAATTCCCTCCTGAGAGAACGCGTGATTCTGAAACCACAATGGGCGACGAACGCTATCTATCGCCTTTTTGATCATGATATCATTAAAATGAAAGAGGGCAGATTTACCCGTAGGGATTGCGCGGGTATTTGGACGGATAAACAGTATCGGCACTCGTGCGGTATCCTGATAGAACTGATGAAAAAGTTTCAGTTAGTTTCCGAGATCGGGAACACGGGAAACCTCGTTGCACCGCAGATGCTCCCGGAAAGTACCCCCGTATATCCTTGGGAAAATAAAAAGAATAGCCAGATGCAGTTTCGCTACGATCTTTTTATGCCGCGGGGCATTTTCTGGCAGTTCATCGTTACCATGTATTCCTACATCGAAAAACATGAGTGGGTATGGCGAAACGGTGCGATTTTTCGTCGGGACGGCGCGAGAGCAGAAGTTATCGAAAATATCTTTGAAAGAAGGATTTATATTCGCTTTTCTGGAAAAAATATTTCCGAATTCCGAGCGATAATTTCCGACCAACTCGATCGCATTAGCCGATCGTATCATCGGTTAGAATACGAAAAAATGATTCCCTGCAATTGTTCCGTATGTGAGGGAAATAGCAAACCGCATCTTTTTAAATATTCCACGTTACGAAAACGGCTCGAATCGGGAAAAAAAGATTCGATCGAGTGCGAGATCAGCGAGGAAGATGTCAAGGTAAAACCTTTACTAGAAGGGTTTGATTTGCTAGAATTCAAGAACTCAATATTTCCCGATACTCCCATGTCTCCCCGCCGCCAATTAATGAAAACCCTAAACGGGCTAGTTCTCCAGCAATTCAATGAATTACTAATCGAAATCCATCCCCCCGCGGGTATTATTCCCCCACCTCCCGCATCGCAGGCCGATCGAGTTTACGCGCTGTTAATCTGGGCGGAATCCCCCACCGGATGCGGCTTAATGGCTATTCAATCCGCGCTGAACGAGATTCTCAATCCCTCCGAAAACTCCGAGAGGGAGCCGGAAGTCCCCCGAGAAGTTCCCCCGAAGAACAACGAAAATACTCGCCCCAGTTCCCCGATAAAAACGATCAAAATTTTCCTAGCTTCTTCCTCGGAATTGAGGAGCGATCGAGATGAATTTGAAATCTTTATCAACCGAGAAAACAAAAAATATATTCAGAAAAATATTTTCCTAGAATTGGTGCGCTGGGAAGACTTTTTCGATGCCATGTCCCGGACGCGACTACAGGACGAGTATAATAAAGCCGTCGCCGATTGCGATGTATTTGTCAGTCTCTTTTATACCAAAGTCGGTAAATACACCGATGAAGAATTTCTCAAAGCTTTAGAAACTTTTCAGAAAAACGGGCAACCTTTAATTTATACCTATTTCAAAGACGCGGCGATTTCTACGAGCGAGATCACCGAGGAAATTATAACCTTAGTGAAATTCAAACAAAAACTAAGCGAATTAGGGCATTTTTACACCGTCTATGAAAATATCGATCGCCTGAAACATCATTTCGGCGAACAATTGATTAAATTCCTGCCTGAACTGACCGATATTTAAAGATGGTGTGTTAGCGAAGCGTAACACACCCAACGGGTTATCCGTTATCGGTTATTCGATCGAATCACTCTCCCTCTTCATTTTCCCCCGGTGCGGGAGGCTCCGGAAGCTTGGCGAGAAAATCTTTCATCTTGGGGTTCGCGAAGAAAGTTTCCGCGTCCGCGAGTAATTTTTTTCCCCAGAGATTTTGCTCTAGAAAAGAAAGCTTGGCGTAACGACTATCCCGCGAGAGAGCGCTTTGAGCGAGGGTAATCGCCTCTTGGGTTTTTCCTTTCTTGTAGAGGGCCGTGGCGATCGCTAACTCCGGTTCCGCCTGTTTCGGGTCGATTTTCAACACCGTGCGCCATCTTTCCAAGGCCGCGTCGATATTACCCTGCTCGTATTTCACCAGACCGATATTATTCATCGCCGGCCAGAATTTCCCGTCATTTTTCACCGCTCTCTCGTAGGCGGCGATCGATTCGGGGAACTTTTCTAATTTAAAATACGCGTTCCCCAGATCGAACAGCGCGGGAGACGAATTCGGATTGAGTTTTAACCCCGCCTCCAACTCGCTAATCGCCGCCTGATAATCCTTTTTCTGAAAATACGCGCTACCGAGAGAGAACTTAATATTCGCTTTCGCGTCGTCCGGGGCGATGGCGAGAGATTGCTGGAGCGCCTCTATCCCCGGATCGACTTTATCGAGTTGCAGGTATAAACCGCCGAGAATAAACCAAGTTTGATAGAGATCCGGGGCCAACTGTACCGCCAGACGCGCCCGCGATAGCGCCGCCTCCGGACGTTGGAAGCGCGCCAGTTGAATCGCCTCCTCCGCCACCTCGATGCCCGCCTGTTCCATTTCTTCGGGATTCGGTTCGAGGGTGTAGGGAAGTAACGCTTGGGAAAGGGCGGGAAGGGTCGCGGCCTGAACGCCGAGAAACACCGCTAGAGAAACGGAGAGAAAGTTAAATTTCGGCACAGTTCGATCGAGAAATACGTCTTTCTACCCAGTCTATAGTAATGTGAGCGGGGAACGCGAGGGCGGTGTAAACTTTCCTGTCCTACCCCGCGAGGACGATTTTTCGGCGATTCCTCGCTCTCGTTCGTTTCAACCTCGACCCCGGAGACGCTACCATAGAAGCGATCACTTTCGGAGACAGAATGGCATCAACCGTGTTAGGAAAATCGAATCGCCCGCTCCTTTGGATAATCGGACTCATGACCAGTGGTTTTCTGGCGATCGGTTTCTATTCCTACCGATTGAGCCAAACCCCGTCCCCGTCCGTAGAACTCGCCAAACTCACCGTTCCCGCCACCCGCGAGAATTTAGCCGTCGAGATCAAGGCCAGCGGAACCGTCGAGCCGATTCAAAGCGTCAACATCAGCCCGAAAAACCCCGGCCGTCTGGTGAGATTGCTGGTCGAACAGGGAATGCTGGTCAAAAAGGGACAGCCGATCGCCGTGATGGATAATCTAGAGGTACAGGCGCAGGGAATGCGGGCGGAAGCGAAAGCGAAAGAAGCCCTCGCCAATTTAGAGGAAGCGAAACGGCGTATCCCCGAAGAAATCCGTCAGAATCAAGCGAAACTTTACCAGGCGCAAGCTACTTTCAAGCAACTAGAAGCGAGCCTCAAACAAGCCCGAGAGCGGATTCCCGGCGATGTCGAACAGAACCAAGCGCGGGTACGGGGCGCCGAATCGCGCTTCCGACTCGCGGAAAGCCGCCTCAATAGTAACGCCAATCTCGTGCGAGAGGGCGCGATCTCCCAGGATCAATTTAACGAGGTCTTGAACGAGTATCTGAACGCCAAGGCCAATCTAGACGAGGCCGTTCGGCGACTGGAACAGACCGAGAAAACCGCCTCCCCGGAAGTGGAAGGAATCCAACAGGAAATGATCAAGGCCAACGCCGCGATCGCCGAGGCGAAATTCGCCCTGGAAGCGCGCCAGAAAACCGCCCAAACCGAGATCGCCCGCCTGGAATCGGTTTTTAACGCGGCGAAAGCGGATTTAGAGCAGGTGAAAATCCAGTACCGGGATACGTTGATCACCGCGCCCTTCGATGGCATCATCACCCAGAAATACGCCACGGAAGGCGCTTTCGTGACTCCCACCACCTCGGCATCGAGTACCGCATCGGCGACCTCCACCTCGATCGTCGCCCTGGCGCGGGGGTTGAAAGTGGTGGCGAAAGTGCCGGAAGTGGACGTGGGACGGCTCCAGAGGGGGCAACCGGTGCGGATCGTCGCCGATGCTTTCCCCGATCGAGTCTTTCAGGGTCAGATCGCCTGGATCGCGCCGGAAGCGATCGTCGAGGAAAACGTGACCTCCTTCGAGGTAACGATCGCCCTGAAAGACGGTCTCGACCAACTGAAATCGAGAATGAACGTCGATGTCACCTTTGTCGGTCAGCAGTTGCCGGACGCGCTCGTCGTTCCCACGGTGGCGATCGTCACCCGCGGGGGCAAATCCGGGGTACTCGTTCCCGACGCGAACGGTAAACCGGTCTTTACCCCCGTCTCGATCGGTCTGGTTCTCGATGACAAAACCCAGATTCTCTCGGGATTGGACGCGGGGCAACGGGTCTTTATCGATCTCCCGGAAGGCGCGGAAAACCCCACCGAGAAGAACGGAAAGTCGAAGTAAGGCGATCGAAATCTACCCGTCTTTTTACCGGGTGATTCGCTATCGTGAAGATCGATCGACGAACGCGCGGGAACTCGATCGGGAACCGGAAGATCGATCGATTTTGCCTCCCGCCTCCCAACTCCTGACTCTTGACTCCCCTTCACTTATGAATCTCGCGGAAAGCTTGAAAATGGCCCTCTCGACCCTTGCCGCCAACAAGGTGCGGAGCGGTTTAACCATGTTGGGAATTATCATCGGTAACGCCTCCGTGGTGGCTATGATCGGCATCGGCCAGGGAGCGCAAAAGATGGCCAACGAACAATTCGAGAATCTCGGCCCCAACACGATCTTTATCGTTCCCGGATCTCGGGAGGCGCGGCGAACCACCATCGATACCCCGAAAACCCTCGTCCTAGAGGACGCGAAAGCGATCGCCACGCAAGTCCCCAGCATCGCCGAGGTCGCGCCGGAAATTAGTAACCGCTTATTGGTTTCCTACCGCGATCGCAATATGACCACCGGGATCACGGGAACGGTTCCCGAATACGCCTCGGTTCGGAAATTCGCCGTCTCTCGGGGCCGTTTTCTCAATCAAACCGATCTCGATCGCGATAAACGGGTAGCGATTCTAGGGGCCGCGGTCGTCGATCAACTGTTCCCGCAACAGGACCCGATCGGTCAACCGATTCGGATTCGGAATTTAAGTTTCGAGGTAATCGGCGTTTTAGAGCCGAAAGGTTCCTTTTTCGGCAATAATCAGGACGAGACGGTGATCGTTCCCCTGACCACGATGGCCGCGCAATTGGTCGGGAAAACCTCGCCCTACGGCTTGCAGTTAAGCTGGATCAACGCCACGGCGAAAGATCCGGGCGAGATCCGCGCCGCCAAGTTCCAGATCGAGAATCTCCTACGTTTACGCCACAAGATCGTCAACGAGGACGATTTTCGCGTGGAATCGGCTAAACAGATGCTCGATATTTTCAGTACCATCACCACCGGTTTAACTCTCCTGCTCGCGCTGATCGCCGGGATCTCTCTGGTGGTCGGCGGTATCGGGGTGATGAATATCATGCTCGTTTCCGTATCCGAGAGAACGGGCGAGATCGGGCTAAGAAAAGCGATCGGCGCGCGGGAACAGGATATATTATCCCAATTTCTCATCGAATCGATTCTCGTTTCCGCGGCGGGAGGGGCGATCGGTATTCTCCTCGGAGCGGGGGCGATCGTCTTGGTGGCCACGGTGTCCCCCCTGGCGGCCACGGTGTCCCCGGCGGCGATCGGGTTAGCTTTCGGCGTTTCTAGCGGGATCGGTCTGTTTTTCGGGGTTTTTCCCGCCTATCGGGCCGCGAAATTAGATCCGATCGTCGCCCTCCGGAGCGCGTGAGGGAAGCGGGGAAAACCGACGATCGCCCGCTCAAGAGCGTCCTAACTCCCGCGAGCGTTGGTAGGCCGCGACGACCGCCTCGATAATCGCCGATCGATAGCCCCCTTTCTCCAAACGCGTCACCCCGGCGATCGTCGTCCCTCCCGGACTGGTGACGCGATCTTTTAACTGCGCGGGGTGCAATTGGGATTCCTTCAAGAAAACCGCCGTCCCTAACACCGTCTGTAACGCGAGACGGGCCGCGACGGGCCGCGGTAATCCGGCCGCCACCCCCCCATCCGCGAGAGCTTCGATTAAAATCGCCACGAACGCCGGTCCCGATCCCGATAACCCCGTCACCGCGTCCATTAACGATTCGGGAACCTCCTCCACCTCGCCGACCGCGGTAAAAATATCCCGGGCCAGGTCGAGATGCTGGGGTTCGACGCGACGGCCGGGGGCGATCGCCGTCATCCCCTCGCCGACGGTAGCCGGCGTGTTCGGCATCACCCGGATCACCGCTCGATCGGGAAAACCGCTCTCCAGCCGACTCAGGGGAACTCCCGCCAGAATCGAGAGAACGAGGGGTTTTTCCATCACCCCTAGTAAGCCGGTCAGTACCGTATCGAGAGCTTGCGGTTTGATAGCTAATAAGAGGACTTCCGAGGCACTCGCCGCCTGACGGTTATCCTCGCTCACCCGAACGCCGTAGGTACTCGCCAAAAATTCCCGACGTTGCGCCTGCGGTTCGCTGATCAAGATATCTTCAGGGAGATAGAGCTTTCTGTCTAATAAACGGGAGAGAATGGCTTCGGCCATTACCCCACCGCCGATAATCCCGAAACGAGTAGACACGGGGGTTAGAAAACAATAAACGGTAAAGTTCTCGCGTCGTCGATCGGGGAAAGGGACAGGTTTTCCGAAAAATCCCCTCTTTTCTAACGAGAGGGACTATCATACCATTCTTCAGACCTTTCGCGGAATGGTCGATCGCGCGATCGGCGAGTCCCGAAACGAGGAGGGAGCGAGATAGATATATCGATCGATCTCGCTTTCTCTTCTCCGGCCCGAGGGCCGACCGTTCTGGAGACTTATTGAGCGAGTCGATTGCTTTCCGCTCCCCAAACGGGCGCGGCAGAACCGGGGCGACCCATTTTCGGCGAGTCGGGGATATCGTGGATGGTTCCCGATAAAGTGCTGACCTTGACACAGCTAGGGGTGAACAGGAAAATGCTCTCGCCGATGCGTTCTTGATGTCCGTCGATGGCGTAGGTTCCCCCGGCCACGAAATCCACCGCTCGCTGGGCTTCTTCCGGGTCCATGACGTTCAGGTTTAACACCACGGATTTCCGTTCCCGGAGGGTCTGGATTACCTGGGGCATTTCCTCGAAAGAATGGGGTTCGATGACGACCACTTCCGCGGTACTGTTGGTGATTCCGGGCATACCGATAACATTGCTTCTGGTGGGTCCCATATTGGTTTCCGATCTAAGGTTTAGGGGTTCGCGGTTCGGGCGGTTAACGGGTTCGGGAGGCGCTTCCGGCACGTCTTCCTCGGTCGGGGCGTACTGTTCCCAGTTCATTTCCTCGTAGTCGGTTTCGTATTCGTCTTCTTGTTCGGAGATGCCGACAAAATCCTTGAGTTTCGTAAAGATGTTGTTCACGGTCTAATGTCCTTCAAAAGATTGTTATAGGGAGATCGCCGGATGGGGGGCGGGAACCGAGAGTCGAACGGGAAGCGCGAATCCGCCCAAACGTCGAGGCTCGGTCAGAAGGCTCTATCGATCTCGGAATCGGTCGAAGGGAGCGGATCACTTTTCGAGCGTTCGATCGGTGAACCGGACTGAATTCCTACTTGTAGTCGTATCGACCCTTAAGTTAGTTCCCTCTCGATTCGATCCATCGCGAGATAGATTTTGATTCTCGATTTTAAAACAAAAATCTCACATTATTAAAATTTGTTGTAATTATCGATACCTCGTTCCCCCTCGTCTAGCCGGGGCGATCGCCGAAAATCGCCGTTCCCAGACGGATAAACGTCGCCCCGGCAAGGATCGCGAGCTTGTAGTCGTCGGACATTCCCATCGAGAGATGGGGGAGAACCAGACCCGATCGATCCGCCATCGTTCTCGCTAGATCTCTCGTTCTCTCGAACGCGGACAGTTTTTCGGGGTCGGAAAGTCTCAGGGGTAAGATTGTCATCAATCCTTGAATTTTCAGGTGTTCGCGGGTCGCCAAAAAGTCCAGATCGTTGAGGATCTCGTCTCCTTCCCAACCGAATTTATCGGGGTCGGGGAGGACTTTCACCTGTAGGAAGACTTTCGGGGTTAATCCCATCTCTCCCGCGAGACGATCGATCCGTTCCGCGAGTTTCCGGCTATCGATCGAGTGAATCCAATCGAAGGTTTCTAAAACTTTGCGGGCTTTATTGGCCTGGAGATGCCCGATAAAATGCCATTCTAACCCCGGTATATCCCGGAATCGCTCCTGTTTGGGAAGGGCTTCCTGAAGTTTGCTCTCCGCGAGATCGGTGATTCCCGCATCGATCGCCTCCCGGATTCGCTCGACGGGAACTTGTTTGGTAACGGCGATCGGGCGGACGGTCGGCGGTAGCGAGCGACGGATAGAATCGATACGGTGGGCGATCGTCATGAGACCTAGGTGGAGTCAGGAGGCAGGAGGCAGGAGGCGGGAGGCAGGAGGCGGGAGGCGGGAGGAAGAATAAAAATATTTTTGTTAAAAATCTCTGAAAACTCCTATTTATTTGGTAAACATGGAGGTTTCTAGACTTTCAAAAACGAATCGCGCTTCGAGGTCTAGGGAGCGCTTTAGAAGGTGCGTTTATAGATCTCGTTTAACGCGTTATAATCTCCCGCGGACGAGTTCCGGCGCAGGTTTCGCAGACGCGTCTCGACCAGTAATCGGGCCTCGGAACGACCGATCGGCTCGAAAACGACCTTATCGTTTCCCACCGTGACCAGAAAGAAAAGACGTTGCGCGTAGAGGGTGGTGAACAGTTCCTGATTTTCCTCCAATAAACACACTCGGTACAGTAAACCGAAGGTGGGATGGTTGAGATAGATTTCGTTACTCATTCAATCGATACGCTAATTCCACGGGGTTTCTCGAAGGGGAAAATTCAGGAGGAAAAGGAGATAAGTACGGGGATTCGTTCCCGCTCTAGGTGAATTCCTTGACCTGATTTTAGCAGACCGGTTCGGGGGTAGCGATCGATGTCATCGTTTCTTGAGGTTCGGCCGCGAGCGTCGCTTTAGCGGGGATAGATCTCGGTCACGACCCGATCGCGCGATCGACTGCTGACAACAATGTTATTATCCACTAACCGGCCGACCGCCGTATCCCCGGTGACGTTAAATTTCGGTTCCGGCTGATCGTAGACCACGTTACCGTCAGCCTCGACAGTTTTTTCGGCCATTTTCCAGGTGAGGGTCTGGCTATACAGTTTCGCTCCGGTCGAACGGTTCTGTCCGTTCACGCCATCCTGAAGACGGGCGATCCGGCCGTTCAAGTCCACGAAAACGCGATTGCCGGTGATGCTGACGTTTTCCTCGTACTGGAAGAGTTCCGCGGGGCGATCGGAGGAGATCGTTCGCTCTCGGTAGTTCCAGATCGCTTGTTGTCCGGCTATCTGGAGGGGGGGATCGATCGAGCGGTACTCGATCTTATCCCGCAGGATCACCCGACGGTTATCGAGTTCCCAGCTTCCCCCGGTCGCGCTCAACCGGTCGATCGCCTCGTTTTTCTCGTAGCGATCGAAGGTCATCGGTCGATCGGTGGAGAGGAGTTTTTTGGGGATCTCCCAGGTGAGTCGATCGGTGGTCAAACGAACGCGGGGTTCTTTCGCGGTGGCGACGATGTTACCGACTAGCTCCAGTTTTTCCCGACGCGTGTCGTAGCGTCCCTCGGTGGCGATCGCCTCTACCTGACGGTGACTACCCTTGAGGTCGCGACGAACGATCAGCAGGCCCTCTTTCGGTTGCCAGCGGACTTCTTTAGCGCGGATAACAGCCTGGTTACGGGGATCGATGGCGACGATATTGTCTTCGAGGAGAATTTCCTGCCCTTCTTTATAAACCTGCCCCCGATCGGCGCTTACCTGTAAGACCACTTTCCCGTCCTGATAAATATTCCCTTTGACGGATTCCAGCTGGGCGATTTTCTGATCCTGACTGTAGGTGGCTTTTTTGACTTGAATTTTCCAAAGGGATTGTCCCGTGGGGTTCGCTTGTTCTAGGGTGGCGTTATTGAGGGTAAGACGGCTATTGTCCTGAATTTTCGGGGTTTCCGCGGGCGAGATTTTCGGGGGATCGGGAGGTTGACAGCCGCCGATCCCCAACAAACACAGCAAGATCGGGGCGATGAGCGCGTTTTTTCCCGGTCGCGGATTTTGCATCGATGTACCCTTTCCCTGGCGTTTTTCCCTTATTTAGTATAGCGGTCGTCGATCGATTATCGCGTCGATCGATCGGCGATCGGCGGTCGGCTATCGGTCAAAAGTCCGCTGTAGTTCGGTTCTATAATCGATGTTTTAACCATCGTGTATAGTGCTAGATCGGGGGCGCGCGTTCGCTTCGATCGCCGCTAACGCCCGAGGTCTGTTACCTTCGATCGATGAATCGGGTACTCTCTAGAGTGACCCCGTTAGAATTAGGAAGAATCATGGATATCGACGAGCGGGTAGACTCGCTATATAAACTCGCCCGGAAAAACCCCGACAATTCGGAATTACAAGACGTGGTGGAGATAGTAAAGTTTCTCCGGCGATCGCAAGGTTCCTTGCAGGGCTGGAACGAACGCTATCGTCAGGAAAAAGGCGATTTGAAATTACAGATCGATTCTCTCAACGCGGAATTAGAATCTCTGAACTCGGAAGTTTCCACTCTGACACGAGATCGGGAAAGAATGAGCGCCGAGAGAGAGAAATTAAATGCAGAAATGTTGGATTTGACAGAATCTATCGCCAAAAGAACCGCAGAAAAGGAAAGAGCGATCGCTGAATTGAAAAACGTCGAGCGAGAAGTGAAAATGGCGGCGCGTAACGTTCGCGAGACGAGATCGATTTTCGGAAAATTCACGATTCTCTGGACGTTACTGAGATCTTTATTTCTCGATGAAGAGTGGGAAGATTTCGGGGCGATCGATAATCGATTACCCACCGATCCCGATAAGCCGCAAATGGGGAGCGGTCAAGCGGATAACAATCGCTCTCTGCTCGATAAATAAACTCGCTTTTTAGAGGATTCGCATCATGTCCAGATTTGGTAAAATCATCTCCGAGCTAGAAGATTTGCATCAGCAAGACGTTAAAGATACCGCACGGGTATTCAGCATTACCGCGACTCTTTCCCAACGATTACGAGAGCTTTTAGAGGATATTGATATCGAAACCGATAATTCGGCCGTAGCGTTACCGTCCGGCGAACCGACTAAAGACGATCTAATCGCTTTATACGGGAATTACAATAACGCGTATCGAGCCTATAAAGACGCGTACAACTTGAAAGGGGTAAAAGGATGGGATGGATTATTACGATCGATCCGGGATTTAACCCCTCCCTCGCCTCCTGTAGACCTAGAAAAACGAGTGGAAAAGCTGGAAAAAATCGTGAAAGTATTCGCGGAAATTTTGTTAGAGCGCGCGGAATGAACCGATACTCTGTAGAGTTCGGGGGATAACATTCCACTTTTTTCGCCTTCCGATGGGACTGACATCCCGATCGAGGGACGATAGGCTAGAAAACAACCGGGGTGTTGGCCTCTTCATCCACGGTGTAACCAAGCCATTCCTCGACCACCTCGCGACGAGCGAGGTTTTTTTTCTCTCTCCGGAGGTAGGACAGAGAGGGATCGGGCGATCGATAATCGATAGTATCGGGATTCCGTCTTACCGGGTCGGGAAATTTAAAAAACCTCGCGGGTCATCGTTTCCTTGAGAATTTCCAACCCTTTTTTCACGCGGCGGGAAACGGTAACGACACTGATCCCTAATTGTTCGGCGGTTTCCCGTTGGGTGAGGTCTTTGAGAAAGACGAACTCTAAAATATTGCGGGTTCTCTCTTCCAGTTCGGCCAGCGCTTGTTGGAGACGTAGGCGATCGTCCTGACTGAGTTGGAAACTGCGATAGTGGGGGTCGGGAACGAGATCGCCCAAACAGATCCCGCTCTCTTCTTCACCGCTCACGGCCACGTCTAGACTGAGGGGTTCCCGGTTCTGTAGAGCCAGTTTAACATCCTGCCATTCCTCGATCGAGATACTTAAACCGTCGGCGATCTCCGCGTCGGTGGGTTGCCGGTGGTAGCTCGCCTGGAACTCCCGACGCAGGTTCGTCGCCTGTCTTCCCAGATCCAGCCAACGCCGGGGAATTCTGACCGTGTGGCCCTTATCGCGGAGATAGTGCTGGATCTCGCCGCGAATGTAGGGAATGGCGAAGGAACTAAACGCGTTGCCTTTCGTACCGTCGAAGCGTTCGATCGCCCGGATCAGGCCGATACAGCCGACCTGTAATAAATCTTCATAACTTTCCGAGCATTGATTGACCCAATGATGGGCTTCCTTCCTCACCAATCCGAGATTCAATTCCATGATCCGATCGCGCGGTTTCGTCTGACCCGTCTTCCGATACTCTTGAAACAGGGCGAGCGTTTCGAGCTTGAGATTTTCTTGATTCAGGAGAGGCATAGCACGCTGTACGGTGGATAGAGCTACCGGCCCGGGGGGCGAAGATCGCTTTCAACAGGCCTCGACTTTTCTCAAAGTAAGATATCGACCGAACCGTTACAACGAGATTTATACGATCCCCGAAAGAGAATTTACGGAAAATTCTCCGTGAAATCACGGAGAGTGTCGCGGGAACGACGGAAAAAGGGGCGAATCCCCACTCGGAGAAATCGCCCCTCTCGATCGTTTCAAAACATCTCTCTAGCCAACGCGATCAGGCGCTCGCTTCGAGACGACCGTAGAAAGTACCGCGAACTTTCACGTCCACCGCGTCTTTCGCGCCCAGGTCCGTATCCGAGGGTTGAACGCTCTCGAAAACGCCCGCGAACTCGCCGGTAGAACCGTCCACCTTGGTGATCTGTAAAGACATCGTACCTTTACCGAGTTCGGTGGCCTTGACGTTCGCGCGCTCGAAATCCTGGCTATCGGCGCTCGCGGGTAAAGCAACGGCGTTATCGTAACCGGTCGTCACCCCGCGACCCTTGGGATCGAGGAAACCGGCTCCCCGGTAGGAGGGAACTTTGAAACCGCCCTCGAAATCGGTAGAACTATTGAGCGAGGTGAAACCGGCTTCGGTTTTCCCGGTGAATCCTTTGATCGTGAAGAAGAAAGGAACCCGCTCGCCACCGGGCAGTTGCACGGTGATCGGTTGGAAATCGATCCCCTCTTCTTCTTTGAAGGTTAAAACGCCATCGTTACCCACGCTCAGGGTCGCCGTGATCTGCTCCAGGGAGGTCGTGTCGCGGGTCAGGAGTTTACCCGGCACGAAGACGGCGGCTTCCCGTTTGTTCGCGGGTTCTTCCTTGACGAAATATTCCTGCGGCTCCAAGCAGAGATCGGTTACGACGTAGCTCTGCCCGCGTTCGACCGGGAGGGTTCCCCGCGTAAACTCGGAAATCTGCGGACACTTGTTCGCCAATCCGGTGTTTAAAATTTCATCATAGGTTAGCTCGTTTCTATTCACGACGGCACTGGGAGCGTCGCTACACGCGGTCAAGACCCCCAGGCATAACGCGAGAAAGGCGACCAGTAATGCACGAAATCTCATGTATGTCAACCTCACTTTGTCAATCTTTAAAATCACTACCCCCGCTCCATAGCCTCATGAACTGTATGGAATGGGTTACGCCAAATTCGTCGAAATCTACTGTATCAAATTTAGATACCCCTCTCGTCACCGAAAAAGTAAAAAGCCGGGCGACTCCCGACTCTCGACTCCTGTATGATTAGGTTGGCTGTCTTCGAGTAGGAACATGAATAGCCCATTTACGGGAGATAACGACCGATTACAGGGTCAATTACAATCTCTCCGCGCCACGGTAACGGCGATCGCCAAGGAGAATCAGGGCGATTGTCACGGATTGTTACTTTTGTTACGAACGCTAGAAAGCTTACACCGGGAGATCCGCTCCGGACTGTTCGAGCCTTCTCTACCCGATACCCGTCAGTCGCTGTACGGATTACTCCGAGAGATAGAGGAAACCGGCGGCTGGCCCTATATCGAACGGATGAAATTACAATTCCTGCTGGGAAAATTACTAGAGAGCGAGACGACGCGTTCCGAAGATCTCCCGGCGCGGGGCGAGGGAGAAAAATGAGTTTGCAGGGGGAACGGAGCGGGGTACAGTATTGGGAAACGAAAATCAACCCCTAGTTCGTACATCATGGCAACCGTTACCCCGATCAAGTTTGGAACCGATGGCTGGCGCGGGATTATCGCCGCCGATTTCACGTTCGATCGAGTCGCCCTCCTCGCTCCCCTGGCGGCCCGGGTTCTCGCGGATAACTACGGGGAGCGGACGGGTTCGCGGACGATTATCGTCGGCTACGATCGCCGTTTTCTCGCCGAGGATTTCGCCAAAACCGCCGCGCTCGCGATTCAGGAGGCGGGTTTCGATGTTCTGCTCTCGGAATCTTACGCGCCCACCCCGGCTTTTAGTTGGGCGGCGAAAGCGGAAAACGCGCTCGGGGCGATCGTCCTCACCGCCAGCCACAACCCGGCGAAATATCTGGGCTTGAAGGTGAAAGGTTGTTTCGGGGGATCGGTTTCCCCGGAGATCACGCGACAGATCGAGGCTTTACTGCCGAATCCCCCCGTTTTCACGGAGAAGCCCGGCACATTGACCACTTTCGAGCCGTGGGAGAGTTACTGCCGGGGTTTGCGGGCGAAGGTGAATATCGCGGCGATCGCGGGGGCGATCGAGTCGGGACGGTTAAAGGTTTACTCGGACGTGATGCACGGCGCGGCGGCCACGGGTTTGGAACGGTTACTCGGCCGGCCGATCGAGGAATTACACGGCGATCGAGATCCCCTGTTCGGGGGGGGCGCGCCGGAACCGTTACCGAAAAATCTCTCGGAAATCATGCACCTACTCGCTCAGAGCGCGTCTTCGGCTCCCTTGCGGGTGGGTTTGGTGTTCGACGGGGATAGCGATCGGGTGGCGGCGATCGACGGTTTCGGTAATTTCCTCAGTACCCAGAATTTAATCCCGATCCTGATCGAACATCTCGCCGGCCGCCAGGGTATGACGGGGGAGATCGTGAAAACGGTGAGCGGTTCCGATCTGATCCCGAAATTGGCGGCGCTCTACAATTTGTCGGTGTACGAAACGCCGATCGGGTATAAATATATCGCCGATCGAATGCTGACGACTCCCGTACTCATCGGGGGCGAGGAATCCGGCGGCGTTGGCTACGGAACCCATATCCCGGAAAGAGACGCGTTACTGTCGGCTTTATACGTTCTGGAGGCGGTTGTCGAGTCGGGACGGGATCTGAGTCATCTTTACCGCGATCTACAGGATAAGGCGGGTTTTCATTCGGAGTACGATCGCGTCGATCTTCCCCTGGCGAATATGGAAACGCGCGATCGATTGATCGAGAGTCTCGAAAACGATCCTCTGACGGAAATCGCCGGGAAAGCGGTGGTGGACTGCATCACGATGGACGGCTACAAGTTCCGTTTAGAGGACGGTAGTTGGCTGTTAATTCGCTTTAGCGGTACGGAACCGGTGTTACGACTGTACTGTGAGGCGGCGACACTCGATCGGGTTCACGAGACCCTAGAGTGGGCGAAATCCTGGGCGACTTATATTTAGTTCGACTTGTCTAGATTCCGTATCCCCTAGTTTTCCCGAAACCGCAACGGAAATCTAGGGGAATTTCGTTTTTTTGTTCGACAGAATGTTCGAGCGGGAAAGGTCGATCGAGATAAAGCCGGGGATAGATGCCGGGAACGGGGATTTTCGGGTTAAATTAAGAGAGGAAATCGGCAGAAAATTGGTAAGATGCGCTGGAAAACGATAATTTCCCTACTGAAAGAAACCTTTCAAGAGTGGAACGAGGATAACGCCTCGATGTTAGCTGCCGCGCTCGCTTATTACACCGTTTTCTCGATCGCCCCGGTGGTAGTCATCGCGATTGCGATCGCGGGGGCGATTTTCGGCGAGGAAGCGGCTAGAGGGGAGATCGTCGGACAGATTCAGGGATTGGTGGGGACGGAAGGCGCGAAAGTCATCGAGACGGCGATCGAGAATTCCGGGCGATCGGCCGCGAGAGGGCCGGCCTCGTTGATTAGCGTGGCGCTGTTATTTTTCGGCGCGTCCGGCGTTTTCGTGCAACTTCAGGACTCGTTAAACCAGATCTGGAACGTGAAAGCGAAACCCGAAAAAGGAGTGACCAATTTTATCCGGAAACGGATTCTCTCGTTTTTCGCCGTGATCGGGATCGGGTTTTTACTCTTGGCTTCCCTGATTATTAGAGACTATTTATAAAGTAAATCTTTAGGAAGCTAACCGACGTAACATGATAC
>NZ_JBAFSM010000081.1:0-15863 GCF_036688125.1 Pannus brasiliensis CCIBt3594
TTTTTCTTAATTCTAACCTCCCCATAGTGATAAAAGAGCGTTACAGCCCTTTTCACATCCGTCCAGTACATTCTCGCTCCTAGAAACCTTGCCAAATAAGGGTTTTACCTTCAGACCCGTATTTTCATATCGCGCGAAGGGCTGTAGATTCACGGAAAGCGAAAACTTCATCTCCCCGAGCCGATCGAGAGTCTAGCCTATTTTCCCCGACCCCTTCCTATCCCGAGGAAGATCCGGTAACGATCGAGGGATCGAAAACCCCCCGCTCCAGCGTTCCGATACACCGGTAGTTCGACTCTCGAAAATCGGGTTAAGATCCGGTCAGAGGTACGAGAATCGCTGTCTATGACCGGATCATCGGCATTGTTGACCATCGCCCGGGACTATTTCGAGAATATCGTCGCGCCGGCCGCGGGGGAGATCGATCGCTCCCCGGTAGCGCTACGGGAGGCATTACGGGGCATGGGCGATCGATCGCTCCTCGCCTTGAAAGTTCCCGAAAAATGGGGCGGGAATCCTTTAGATGCCGGCGATTTCCCGGAATTTCAGATCCTCGCCGCGCGCTATTCGGGGGCTTTGGCCTTCCTACAAACGCAACACCAGAGCGCGGGGGGATTCCTCGCGGCGGGCCATAACGAAATGTTACAGCGAGCGTATTTACCGTATCTGGCGCGGGGAGAGAAATTAGTCGGGGTCGGTTTTTCCCAATTGCGGCGATCGGGAGAACCCCCGCTGAGGGCGTTTCCGGTGACGGGGGGCTATCAATTGACCGGCGAGGTTCCGTGGATCACCGGCCGGGGATTTTTCGAGGCTTTTATAATCGGGGCGACATTACCGGACGGCCGGGCGCTCTACGGTTTGGTTCCCCTAGCCGATGACGCGGGTATCCGATTCGGGGAACCGATGCAACTGATCGCGCTGGGGGTGACGAATACGGTCAAGGCCACGTTAAACCGGTATTTTCTCGCGGAGGAACGGGTGGTGAAAATCGAGAGCGCGGCGGCGATTCACGAGAACGATCGCCACAATGTCCTGCATCATGGCTTTTACTCGATCGGGTGCGCTCTCGCCGGTTTGGATGTACTGCGGGAGGTTTACCGGCAAAAACGGACCGAATCGATCGCTAACGCTCTAGAACGGCTAGAAGAGGACGTGAATCTCTGCCGTCAGAAAATGAGGGACGCGAGCGAGGCTTCGTTCGAGGAGAAATTATTCCTCCGGGGAAGGGCGATCGAACTTGCCGGACTCTGCGCGCGGGCCGCGGTGATCGCGTCCGGTGGCGCGGCGAACTCGATCGATCACCCCGCCGGACGAGTCTATCGCGAGGCGTTGATGTTTAGCGTGTCGGGGCAGACGCTCGCGGTAATGGAAGCGGGTTTAGAGCGGTTGCTCTCGCGCGACGGTCGATGCTATACTTAAAAATGCTTTCGCGGGTATAGTTCAGTGGTAGAACGTCACCTTCCCAAGGTGAATGTCGCGCGTTCGAGTCGCGTTACCCGCTTTTTTTACACTGTACACCGAGTTCGGCCCGAAACCAACCGGTTACGAGCCTCCTCTCCGCGGGGGAAAAGTGTTTGGTGGGAGTTCAAGATCCTCTGACACCTGCCGGCCGGGAGAGTTCGGGAGTCGGGAAAACGATCGACCCGATCGATCTCTTCTGTCGCTCGCCCCCGTAACCGCCATCATCTCGGGCGTTCCCGAGAAAATAGCCGAAACCCGCGAATTCTTCTATAATCCTAGTTGAATTTTTGAATCTATCTCTTTAGGATGTAGACAATGGATACTACCGCGGTTAGTAATCAAGTCAGCTTTATCAAAGATCTGGCGATCGGCTTCGGGTTCAAGCTGATCGGGGCGATCGCGCTCTGGCTGATCGGCAAATGGTTGATCGGTCTAGCGACTAACCTACTTCGATCCAGTCTCGTCAAGGGCAATATCGATCCGACGATCGTGCGCTATGTCGTTTCCTTTATCGGCATCGCCTTACAGATCGTTCTGATCGTCGCGCTTCTCGGGTTCTTCGGCGTGGAAACCACCTCTTTCGCCGCGCTTCTGGCGGCCGCGGGTGTGGCGATCGGGGCCGCCTGGGGGGGATTGTTGGCGAACTTCGCGGCCGGGGCTTTTTTGGTGATGTTGCGTCCTTTCAAAGTGGGCGACTTTGTCAGTGCCGGTGGGGTGACGGGTACGGTCGAGGAAATCGGTCTTTTCGCGACCACGATCAATACTCCCGACAATATTAAAACGACCGTCGGCAATAACAGCATTTTTTCGGGTAACATTCAGAATTTTTCCGCGAATCCCTTCCGCCGCGTCGATCTGACCGCGCAAGTCAGCTACGGGGTGAATGCCGGGGAAGCGATCGACCTGTTAAAGAAAAAACTCGGCGATATTCCCAACGTTCTCTCGAATCCCGCTCCCGACGTGGAAATCCTCGAATTTAACACCATCGGCCCCCTGTTAGCGGTACGTCCCTACTGCGATAACGCGCACTACTGGCAGGTGTATTTCGATACGAATAAACTCATCCACATGACCTTCGGGGAAGCCGGCTATCCGGCACCGGCGAATCATACCATCCTCTACAACCGCGCCGCGTGAACCGGTTCCGTCGATCGGTAACAGAATTTCGCGACACGTACCCCGCGCCCTAGAATCGGTGAGCTTGTTTTTACTAGGGGGGGTACGTGTCCTTATTTAACCCCCCGCGCGGAAGTTCGGATCTCTCGCGGAGAAAGGAGACAGGAGCCGGTATTCAGGATTCGGGAGAAGGAGACGGGCAAAAAATTATCGATTCACAAAATAATTTTTCCCTGTCGTAAAATATCCCAACCGTTCCCGTTCCAGCGCGCGACGGTCGAGGGTTGACCGCTACTGTTCGCGTTCCAATTCCCCGACTCTAAAACATACACTCCCGGAAAAGTTCGCTCGATATCCGTCGCGGTTAATAAAGGACTCTCCCCCGATCGATTGGCGCTGGTAGTGGCTAACGCGCCGGTTTCCGCTAGGATTTCTCGGGCGATCGAACTGTCGGGGATACGGACACCGATCGTCGTCGGGTCGAGCGGATTCATCGCCCGCGGTACTTTTTCCGAAGCCGGTAACACGAGGGTTAATTGCCCCGGCCAGTATTTTTCCATGATTTCCCGCCAGATCTGCCATTCTTCCCCCGTTCCCGTAACATAAGCCCGGATATCCGATTCCGAGGCCGCCATGAGAATTAACGGTTTATCGGGTTGACGTTGTTTGAGGTGGAAGATCGCGGGCGAATAAGCGGGCGAGACAGCTAACGCGGGAACGGTATCGGTGGGAAAGGAAATCACCTTACCCGACGAGGCGGCACGAACGATCTCGACACGAGAAGAGAAAGGCATGGTAGGTGGAAAGCGGAAGCGAATAGTTCTATATTAGGATTCCCGCGTCGGTGAGGGAAAGTCGCTCTCGAAATTCGGCGCGCGCCGTTTTACCGACCCGTCCCGATCGAGGGGTCGGCCGGATGGACCGATCGATCTTTTCCGTTTTAATGATGGGATTGCCTATATAGATCTCTGGTCAACGTGAGAGTTGGAAGTCAACATCAAGTCAAAACCTATATTTTGGGGAATATTTGCCAGAAAAAGCTTTTTTGTCTTTTTATGAGATTTTTAGTTCTCCTTCCTCCTCCTAGCTCCTGTAGGGGCGGGAAAAGGCGGATTTTGTTGTCCAGATAACGTTTCCTCCCGATCCGTCGGCTAAACCCGCCCCGACAGCACCCGCGACACCACGCCTCAACCACTCGACAATTCTTGAATTTCGCGAGAGGTTGGAGGTTCACCTTTTTTCTATGCCGAGCGACTTTTTCGGGAAATATCCCGATCGAAATTAGCGATCGGGGCGAGTGCGCGTAATACTAGAAAATAGGAGAGAGTTAGCGAGGGATCGCGGAGGAATCGAATCGAGGAATCCGAGGAAAGTCCGAACTCCCGAAAGACCGGACCCGCTGGGTAACGCCCAGTGCGCGCGAGCGCGAGGAAAGTGCCACAGAAAAATACCGCCCTTTTTCGCGAGAGAGAGGGTAAGGGTGCAAAGGTGTCGGTAAGAGCGCACCAGCAGTATCGAGAGGTACTGGCTCGGTAAACCCCGGTCGGGAGCAAGGTGGAGGGACAAGGGTTGGTCTTTTTCCCGTCCCGCGCTTAGGAACCGCTAGAGGCAGGGGGTAACTTCTGTCCCAGATAGATGATCCCCACGCGGGAGGGAGGGAAAGAAATTTTTCTCCCCCACCGCGAGAACAGAATTCGGCTTATGTCTAACTCTCTCCTTCCCCGTTCCTGATTAGGTTCCCATAGTGAATGTCGTTAAGCGATCCGCGTCGAGAAAAACAGCTAAAAACGTTCGTGCAAAAATTGGGATTACCGGAAACGGCTCCTGTCAATTGGTCGTTACTCGATCTCGCCCTGACCCATCCCAGTATCTCGCGCGAAAAAAATTATGAACAGTTAGAATTCGTCGGCGATTCGGTGGTGAGATTGGCCGCGGCGGAGGTTCTGCTAGAAACCTACCCGGGTGAGCCGGTGGGGGAATTCGCCGCGCTCCGATCGATGATGGTCAGCGATCGAACTCTAGCCGAGTTCGCCGAGAGTTACGGTCTGGAGCGGTATTTACTGGCCGCGAGTAGCGTGAATCTCGATCGGGCGGGCCGGATTTCCCGTCTAGCGGACGCGTTCGAGGCGGTTTTAGGGGCTTTGTATCTCAGCACCCGCACGATGGGACTGGTACGTGTCTGGCTCGACGAGGCGTTAAAAGAGAAAGCGGCGGAGATACGTCGAGATCCGGCGCGACAGAATTATAAAGATGCCCTACAGGAATGGACACAGGCGAAATTTAAACGATTACCCGAATATCGGGTCACGGAAACCGCGACCAAGGACGGGGAACGTTTTAACGCCGAGGTGTGGCTCAACGACGAGCGCTTGGGAACGGGTAGGGGTCGATCGAAAAAAGCCGCCGAACAGGCCGCCGCTAAATCCGCTTTTTTGGCGGTAGTCGCCGTGTGAGCGCTCGGCGATGGGAAAATCTCGAATTTTGACGGCTCGCCACGTTACCGATCGTTTCCGATCTCCATCGAAAAACCTTCGGGAGTCTTGCCGTGTTTCGACCCCGAAGGCTTTTCGATCGCTATAACTTTTTCTCCCCACACTATTATATTCAATAACACGTTTCGTTATTTTTTTGAACGCCCGACAGGACAGTTTCACGATTGTCACAGATATTATCGCGGGCGTTCGATCGAACGGGACTTTAGACGAAAAAAGCGGGCGCTCCTCGCCCCGTTCCGGTTCGAGGAGCATCTCGATCGAGCGAGAGCCTATCTCCACGCGGCATCGATCGAAGTGTACATCAAGGAGACAAGATATAGATATATTAGCAACCGTCAACGGCTCTCTCTTTCCGATCTTCCTGTTCCTCGGCTAGAAGTCTGGAAAAATCGAGGTCGCGCGAGGTCTGTAAAACCTTTACCCCCGGTTCAAATCTAGGTGGTGCCTTGAATTCGGCACGATAGCGAAGTATTCCTCGATCGATCACGAGGGTCAGTCGTTAACACGCGTTAACTTCTCGCCGATGTTGTTATCGCTTTTCGATCGCGATCGGGACGGAGATCGATCGGGGATTGACATCCCTCTCGCGAAGGATTTTTGTCCCGCTACCCGGAGAACAGGACCGGAGCCTGAATTTCTCAAGAGTTGTTAAGATCTCCTTCAGGAGAGATTCGGGGAATTCGTGGACGATCGAGAGATAGTACCATCGCTCCCCCGCGGGTAGATGGGTTATTTTCCCGGAATACCGAACACCGACATGAACAAACGATCTTTTTTGCGGGCGAGTGCCGCCGCGAGCGTTACGATCGGATTATCTAATTATTTTTCCCGGAGGAATACCGAAGACATGGCTACCGCGAATTCAGACTTTGAAATCACGAAAACGGATCGGGAATGGCAAACCCTTCTCACCCCGGAACAATTTCGGGTTCTACGTCAACACGGCACGGAAAGAGCGGGAACTAGCCCTCTGGATAAACAGTACGGCAAGGGAACTTACGTTTGTGCCGGGTGTGAACTCCCGCTTTTTTTCTCGGAAACCAAATACAACAGTGGAACCGGTTGGCCTAGCTTCTACGCGCCGATCGAGGGAGCGATCGGAACCTCGATCGATCG
This sequence comes from Pannus brasiliensis CCIBt3594, assembly GCF_036688125.1. Classification (NCBI taxonomy): domain Bacteria; kingdom Bacillati; phylum Cyanobacteriota; class Cyanophyceae; order Chroococcales; family Microcystaceae; genus Pannus; species Pannus brasiliensis. The sequence goes on from NZ_JBAFSM010000081.1 coordinate 6,189, forward strand.
ATCGCTTTTCATGACCCGCGTGGAGGTACACTGTAGCCGGTGCGGGGGGCATCTGGGTCATGTTTTCAAGGACGGCCCGAAACCGACCGGACAACGGTACTGTATGAACGGGGCCGCGTTGAAGTTTATCCCGGAGTAATTTCGATCGCTATTTTCCGCGCGTGAAGAGCGGGGATACCGGTGGGGCGAAGGGGAAGGAGAAAAGGCAAATTCCGTCCACCTTTACCCTTTCCCCGTTACCGGCAAGTCCGGGAGGTTTCGGGAGATTCGGTATTCAACCTCCTACAAAAGTGAGGCGATCGCTCGCTATATCTATCCCGACAACGTGATAAAATCAATCGACGTTTTTTTCTAGTACCTGACAGATCGACTCGCCGGTACTATCTTCGGTGAACGGGACAATCTCACCGGAGCGCGAGACGCGAATTTTCTGCCGACAATCGTAGGTTTCCAGCGATCGCTTCACTCCATCGACCTTCACCACCGCGCGATACTCGCGATAATTCTTCGCGCTCCGTTGGATGCGGAGAATACAGATCTCGCGGCCTTGATAAGCGCGACAGAAATCGGCGGAAGCGGGCGGAACCATCCAGAAATTTACCGACAAAACCAAAATAATCCCGACAAAATATTTCATCTGGCTCGCCAATCTAGAATTAACTGGAAACCGACGGGTTACAAGCTTACGGGAAAAGTTCTCGCCGGGAGTCCGGGTTTCCCTCCAAAAACCCGCCTCCCGCCCTCTCGGACACTCGATCGATCGACAGAAGTTTCCTTCCCCCTGATACAATCGAATTTTTGCCCCCCACTCCCATGTCGTTGATTCAATGGTATCCCGGCCATATCGCCAAAGCCGAGAGACAGCTAAAAGAACACCTAAAACTCGTCGATGTCGTCCTCGAAGTCCTCGACGCGAGAATTCCCCTCGCCTCCCATCACCCCCGCGTCAACGACTGGATCGGCAGTAAACCCCGTCTCCTCGTCCTCAACCGTGTCGATATGATTCCCGAATCGGCCCGTCAGGCATGGGTATCTTGGTTCAAAAGTCAAGGGGAAACGATCTATTTCACCAACGCCAAACAGGGAGAGGGAGTGAAAGCCATTCTCAAAGCGGCGCGGGAAGTGGGCGAAGAAATCAACGAAAAACGGAAAAATCGGGGTTTATTACCGCGTCCGGTGCGCGCGGTAGTCATCGGTTTACCAAACGTCGGCAAATCGGCGTTAATTAACCGTTTACTCGGTCGAAAAGTCGTCGCCAGCGCCCGACGCGCCGGGGTAACACGACAACTGCAATGGGTACGCATCTCCGACACCCTGGAACTGCTCGACGCGCCGGGGATCATTCCCTCGCGGCTAGATAAACAGGAGGACGCGGTAAAATTAGCTATCTGCGAGGATATCGGCGACGCGGGATACGATAATCAGCGCATCACCGCCGCTCTCGTCGATTTAGTGGTAGAAATGCAATACGACGAGATTTTAAAATCCCGTTACGCGTTAGATCCCCGGACGATGACGGGGGAAGAATTTATCGAGCGCTTGGCACAGACGAGATACAAGGAAGACAAAGAACGCGCCACCATGCAAATTCTCAACGATTTCCGTAAGGGCATCATGGGAGCGATTCCTTTAGAACTCCCTCCCGTCGGTTGAGTTATGATAGAAAACTGTGTTTAGTTAGGTGGCGCGATGGTTCAGTCTTCCGAGAAACCCGAAATGAAATACGGCGAGAGAGAAATTGAAGAGGGAAAATTACTCACCTTCCCCAATCCCCGCCCCGGTCGTCGTTACGATATTCATATCACCCTGCCGGAATTTACCTGTAAATGTCCTTTTTCCGGCTATCCGGATTTCGCGACGATTTATGTTTCCTACGTTCCCGATGGGAGGGTAGTGGAGTTGAAAGCGATTAAACTGTATATCAATAGTTATCGCGATCGCTATATCTCTCACGAGGAATCGATAAACCAGATCCTTGACGATTTAGTGGCCGCTTGCGATCCTTTAGAGATGAAGGTTAAAGGAGATTTTACCCCTAGGGGGAACGTGCATACGGTGATCGAGGTTTCCCACCGGAAATAGCGATCGAAAATCTTACGGGTTAAGCGGTTGAGCGGGCGAATTCGGCTCTCGTGGCCCGGACATTCGATCGAGCGCTCCCGGTTCTAATGGATGAGAGTTCGAGGATCGATCGAACACGGCCGGATCGATCTTCAGAATCTCGGAATCCCGCGCGTAAACTCCCTGTCGTAGAAGTTGAATTTCTCGTTCTAACCGTTGCCGTCCTTCCTCGAAAAAACGTTCCGAACTGTTAGGTTGAGCGAGCGCGTTAATCACCCTCGGAGGTACAAAACCTCCCGCTACGGCAGGACGGAGAAAACTATCGATCGAAGCGATACCGACCAGATTAAAACCGAAAAAGATCGCGAGCGGTAGAAGTGTCCGTTTCATACGTCCCCCTCTCGTGGAGCGAGAAGAACCGATCGACTACTGTTCTCTACCTATATTGTAAGCCGCGATGCAAAAAAATACGGGGCGATCGAAGTGAGCGTCCGTCCGCGCTCGATAATCTTTTCCGCGTTTGATTACTCTCGATCGAAAATACGGATTGACTGACAGATCTTTTCTCGCCAGAGTTACTATAACATGATAACCGTGTTACCATGTTAGTATGATTATCTCGTTTCGGGATACCGCTACTGAAGACATATTCAATGGCAGACAGACCCAAAAGGCGCGAAAGCTCTGCCCTGGTCATCTATGGGACGTGGCGAGGCGAAAACTCGATCTACTCGATTCGGCAACAACACTAGAAGATCTTCGTGTCCCCCCGAATAACCGATTAAAAGCTCTAGCGGGAGATCGGCAAGGTCAGTACAGTATCCGAATTAACGATCGGTATCGAATTTGCTTCATTTGGACGGTAGACGGTCCGGACAAAGTTGAAATTGTTGACTATCACTAAAGCGAAAATGATTCGTATTCCCACCCATAGAGAACCCACGCATCCCGGCGAGATGCTGAAAGAAGAATTTTTAGAACCGATGGGCATCACACAACGCCAGTTGGCCGACGCGATCGGGGTTCCTTACCAACGAGTCAACGAAATTATCAACGGCCGTCGGGGGATTACCGCGAGTACCGCGCTTCGATTAGCGAAATATTTTCAGGTTTCCCCGGATTTCTGGTTAAATCTGCAAATTCGTCGCGATCTGTACGAGGCGAGAAAGAAAGAGGGCGATCGAATCGAAAAAATTATCCCGAAAGTGATCCCGGAAGCGATCGACTGAAGAGCAAAAAATAAGGTGGGTACTACCCACCCTAGAAAATTATTCCTCGATCGCCGCGAACATCGTCTCTTCCGGAAGATATTGCCAGGCAACGCCATCCGGGTCTTTGCTCCGGCTCCAATCGGCGAACTCCGGGGAATTTTTGCGTTTTCCCAACGCCGCAGGGGTAACTCCTAACCGTTTCGCCAGATCCGAGAGAACCATCGGTTCGCGCGCGGGTTTACTTGCCTCGACGGGGGGACTCGCGGGAACCGGTTCGGGCGCGGTTTCCTCGACCTCATCCAACAACTTACCGAGATTGGTAACTGGTGCGGGAGGGGCGGGTTCCTCGACCTCATCCAACAGCTTGCCGAGACCGGTAGCGGGAGGGACGGGGGGAACCGTCGGTCGTGAAGTCGGGGGGATAGCGGCGACCTCGGCTTTCGGGGGTTCGATCATTTCCGTCTCTTCCGCGACCGGTTCGCTATCGTCCAAAATACTTCCCAGGGTACTCGCGGTGATGAAGTAATAGACCGTTCCTTTCTCCCCGACCGTCTTTTTCAGCGCCCCGAACTCGTCAGCTTTTCTCTCTAAAAATTGACGGGCGGTTCTCGCGGGAAGATTGGTTTTCGTGGCGAGATCGATCGGGGTTAGACAGCCCTGATATTCCTGCAACAGTTGGTTGAAATAAGGATTTACCACCGTGGATAGTTTCGACCAGCGATAGTCCTGCCATACCTTCACGGCCACGGTTAACAGCACGAAAAGCAGGATGAACGGCCAAGCGGTGAATAGAAGAACGATCCCCACCGCGAGGGGAATGATCAGGACAAGAAATCCCGCCGTTCCACGATCGATGATTTTTCCAGTCATAATTAAACGGGTTAAGAAATGAAACTCCGAATGGACGGTCTGACGGTTCCCGCCATCCGTTTATACCATCAGTTTAGGCGTTATCGGGCCGCGTCTTTCACTTCCAGGCGATCGAACATCGAAGATCGCGCCCGTTCCGCCAACGAATCATCAAGTTTTGTTAAGGAAACCGTCTCTTGATACTTCTGTTCTAGCGCTTTTTGAATCAACCAGTCGGCGAGAAAGGGATTTTTCGGTAAAAGGGGCCCGTGGGAATAGGTAGCGATCGCGTTGCGGTAAAACGCGCCCTCGTAACCGTCCTCGCCGTTATTGCCGTATCCCGCGATCACCTTCCCCAACGGCGAGACCGAGTTTAAATACGTCCGTCCCCCGTGATTTTCAAAGCCGATCACGATCGGCCGCGTCCCCGTCATCGCCCGTAATTCTTCCGCGAGGGGAGAGGCCGTGATCTCGAAAACCACGTTACCGATACAGCGTTTCGCGTCCGGGCCGGGGTGTTTACTGACCATATCCAGCAAGCCCAACCCATCGATCCGCTGTCCGAAAGCGGGTTCGTAATAATGTCCCAACAATTGCGGCGATCCGCAGGTAAAAACGCCGGGAATCCCTTTTTCTAACTGATTTCTCATCGCTTCCGCCTTGCGTCCCTGTAAATCGCGCATGACGATTTCCTGTTGTCGATCCTGCGCGCCACCGCCGACGATAATATCGACTTGATAAAAAGTCTCCGCGTCGGTAGCCGCGTCCAGGGGTATGATCGAGACGGGAATCCCGCGCCACTGACAGCGCCGTTGAATGGTGATCACGTTCCCCCGATCGCCGTAGGTACTCATCAGGGTAGGATACAGCCAGCCGATAGTTAGTTCTTGTTGCATGGGAATTTTAGGAGGCAGGAGGCAGGAGGCAGGAGGGAGAAAGTTAGATAGAAGTTTCGATCGAGAAAATTAAATCGGGGATTTAATCGGAAAGTTATCGATATTGAATGAATCCTTTACAAAATCTTTCTCCCGGTTAGAATCTCGCGGACTTCTAGCATGGCGGAATAGGTGGGAAGGATGTGTAGGGTTTCGTCCGGCGCGGTGCGATCGAGCGCGGTTTGAATCGCCGTTTTCAGATCCGGTTCGACGATCGATTTCACCGGGAAGGAGAGATCGTCGAGGCTATACTGCAAACGGAGAGCCATATCGTACACCCGATCGCCGCAAATTACCAACGTCGTCCCCAAACGGGCCAATTTCTCCGTATCCACGTCCCAGATCCACGAGACATCGGTTCCGTCGGGAATGCGATCGTTCAACACTAATAACGTGGTCGAAGACTTTTCTTTCTTCTGCATATCGGCCACCGCGCGGATCGTTTCGTTCATCCCCACCGGATTTTTAGAAAGTAGGATGCGGACTTTTTTCCCGTCGATCAATAACTCTTCCGCGCGACCGAAAGCCGCTTTAAAGTTGTGAACCGTCTCGAAGATCTCGCCATCGATAATCCCCACTTCCCGCGCCACCAATCCCGCCGCGAGAGTGTTGTACTTGTTATAAACCCCGATGAGAATCTGCGGCCAATCGTGGCTATGAAACGCGGGTTGACTCTTGCGGAAACCGCAACTCGGACAGGAAAAATCGCCGAGGTGCGACAGATACACGCCCCGATAATCCAACGACGCGCCGCATTTCGGACAGTAAATCGAATCTACCGCGTGGGGGATTTCGTCGAGATATAACTCCGGTTCACTTAAGCCGAAATAGAGAACTTTTTGCGGTAACTGTTGACCGAGATGGGAGAGGGTGGGATCGTCCGCGTTGAGGATAATCGCGGTATCGGTGGGGAGGGGAGCGATCGCCGCCTGCCAGCGACGACTGATCGTATCCACTTCCCCGTATCGATCCAATTGATCGCGGAATAAATTCAACGCGACGATCGCTCTCGGGCGACAATCTTTTAATAATAAAGGCAGAATATTCTCGTCCACTTCGAGAATGGCGTAATCCGCGTTCAACGTACCGAATAAATTCGCGTCCGCGAGTAGGGCGGTGATTAAACCGTTGATTAAATTCGCTCCCGTGGCGTTATGGGTGATTTTCGCACTCTGACGCTCTAAAATCGTCCGTAACAGCAGAGAGGTGGTCGTTTTGCCGTTCGTCCCGACGATTAAAATAACCCCGTGACGGACTTGGGAACAGAGGAGAGGTAATAGACGCGGGTGGAGACGACGGGCGATCTCTCCGGGGAGGACACTCGCCGCCCCCAGACGTAAGGCTTTTACCGTGGCGGTGACGGTTTTGGCGACCGCGACGGCGACTCCCAAACGGATTCGATCGAACAACTGCATGGATCTAAAATTCGGCTTGACGGGGAACTGTCCTGTGATTGTACCCCTAAACGATGAAAGGTTTCGGCGCGAAGTTCCGCGGAGGGCTATCTCGTCATCGGGAGGAAAGCCTATAATTAGGGATAGATTATTCCTGCCGCCCCGACCACCGCACTTCGTTTTAAGGCTAGATCGTATGAGTTTATCATTCAAACAATTGGGAATGTCCGTGACTTTACTCGTTCTCGGCGGTGCGGCGGGCGTGTTGGGCAACCAGTATTTGAACGCGAAAAATCCTCGAATAGAACGGAATACCGCCGAAACTGTCCCTACGGCGCTCAGTTTGCCCGCGATCTCCCAACCGGGGGACGAGAACGTGAATTTTATCGCCCGCGCGGTGCAGAAAGTGGGGCCGGCGGTAGTGCGACTCGACTCGTCGCGGGAAGTGGCCGAGCAAGTGCCGGACGAATTGAAAAATCCCTTTTTCCGTCGCTTTTTCGGCGGCGAGATCCCCACCCCGAAGGAACATTTAGAACGGGGGACGGGTTCGGGATTCCTGATTAGCGAGGACGGACTCCTGTTAACCAACGCTCACGTCGTGGAAGGGGCCGATCGGGTGAAAGTGACGCTGAAAAACGGTCAGACCTATCAGGGGAAAGTGTTGGGAGTCGATTCGATGACCGATGTGGCCGTGGTCAAGATCGAGGCGGAAAATTTACCGACCGTGACTTTCGGCAACGCGGAAGCGTTAATTCCGGGGGAATGGGCGATCGCTATCGGCAACCCGTTAGGCTTGGATAATACGGTCACGGTGGGTATTATCAGCGCGCTCGGCCGCACCAGTTCGGAAGTCGGGGTTCCCGAAAAACGGGTGCGTTTCATTCAAACTGACGCGGCGATCAACCCCGGCAATTCTGGCGGGCCGCTGTTAAACGCTAACGGGGAAGTGATCGGCATCAATACCGCCATTCGCGCCGACGCGCAGGGGTTAGGGTTCGCGATTCCCATCGAAACGGCGCGGAAAGTCGCGACCCAGCTATCGAGTAAGGGAAAAGCGGAACATCCCTACATCGGTATTCACATGGTCACGCTATCGCCGGAAATCCGCCAGCAGTTGAACGAAAGCCGGGAATTAAAATTTAATATCAAACGCGACGAGGGGGTGATCGTCCTGCGCGTGGTCGAGAATTCGCCCGCGTCGAGGGCGGGACTCCAACCGGGGGATATTATCCTGAAAGTCGGCGGGGAAGCGGTAAAAACGGCCTCGGACGTACAGGAAGGCGTGGAGAAAAGTTCGATCGGCGCGAAACTGGATCTCGAGGTCGATCGAGACGGCAATCCGATTCCGTTAACCGTAGAGCCGGGCGTTTTCCCGACGAAAACCGCGGAATAGTCTTATGGAAAAGTAATTGACAAAACAAATAAATGATGGTAATGGACTCGGCGATCGAACTCTCGATCGCCATTTTTTTCCCGGTCGATCCGTCGCGGAGAGGGCGCTAGAAGAGGGGTTCTCGCGTGACCGTAAACGGGAAGAAACGCGGGTTAAATGTAGATTATCTGTGACCTCTTGCAGAATTCGTTTTTGGAAGCCTACAAACTTTAAAAACAGAGATTTTGTAAGACAAAACGGTGTTTTCCGCAATTTCGATCTCTAATATTCGTTATTCTTCCTCCTGACTCCTGACTCCCTAACCACACGACAATTGTTGAATTCCGCAAGAGGTCTCTGGTATTTTTCTACCGTCAAATTTTTCCGAGAATTTTAGATTTTTTTAAAATTTAATTCAGGGATTCGCGTTTACAGATCTTCAATAAGATCTGTGAAATTTTCGAGCCTAAAAAGACGAGTTCACGTTTCAGGTCGGCCGCGCTCGGGCGCTCTATCGATCGGTATGCTATGATTACGATAGACAGGAATAAATCTACCCTCGGGAAGATGCGGCGACTAGCGAGAGAGGCTAGTTGGAAAGTTTTTTCAATAACTAAACATTTATCAATACGGAGAGTACCTAAAATGGCACCCGTGACTATTGGCAGAGTACCGATTTCCCAACCCGGCCCGCTCCGCGATCCTTACATCAGAGATGATAACGCTTTGATATCGGCGGCTGAAGATTTCACGATCTCTATTAATACCATCTCCCGGCAACTGTACACGAAATACAAAAATCATTATAAGGCGGGACAGTTCGATAACGATTATTTCGCCGTCGTGAGTCAGATGGGGTTGGGAGATATCGAAAAACCCATCCTTAAAGCCCATTATCTCGATCGTATCGATAATCTCGGAGCAGATGTTAGAGCGGGAAACGTGACCACGATCTGGGCGGAGAATGTAGCGACTATCGAAGATTTTCAGAAGGACAAAAACTCTCAAAGATTGTATCTCTCGTTTAGTAGTTTTTGTCAGGGATTAGGAAAATCAAAAATCGAAAAAGTAACTCAATCGTTACGACAAATTTCTCATGAAGTCGGTGGAGCATTTCCCGCACTCGTTCCTTATACAACGTTAGCGGAAGCCGCTTTAGAAGGAGTCAACAATATTATTAAGACGATCGTTGACGCTGACTTCAAATCTCAAATTAAAACCGCAGATTTCGCTCTCTACCCGATCGATCAAGAGCAAGAGCCGAGCATCGGAGAGGCGCCTTTACAGACGGGGGCTTACGCCTTTTTCTTTGAAGAAGTCGAGTTAGAACACCTGCGAATGCAGACAGATGGAACGATCACCTCGACCAACAATCAACCCGTCAGTCCCTATATTGTCGTCAACATCAAAAAAGGGATCACTCTAGCGCCGGGAGAGATCGAGAAGCGATTAGCCACGGAAGTCTTGGAGGCTTACAATAAAACCGCCGGTTATCCCCTGACTCCCTCGAATACCGCCGTCGCGTACTTTAGCGCGTTGGAAGAACTGGGAAAAACGATACGCTTGGCGACCTCTACTAAGCGTTATTTCGAGTTGAAACATAAGGGCGATAAACTTTCGGAAGCCGAGAAAAAGCGTCTCGAATCGATCACCAGTTACTTGAAAGAAAATTTACGGGATTTCGAGCAAATTATCGGTGAATAATCGGTTAATAACGCGATAGCTACAGGTCGGGCGAGGAGACCTCGCCCCTACGCTATCCGATCCTCCCGACTGTAGTTCCTTTTTCGAGAATCTACAATAGACCTCCTGCATGAATAGCAAGACCCCGTGCCGGTTAAGGCAAGTTCGGG
>NZ_JBAFSM010000082.1:0-14868 GCF_036688125.1 Pannus brasiliensis CCIBt3594
ACACCCTTGTGTTCCTTATTGGGCAAGGCTTTCAGCCGCCTTGTCGCCCCTACAGGGAAAAACGGGAACTCGACCCTCACTTTGAAGTTCGATGCGATCTCCGCCATTTAGATTGGTTTAACCGATTTTGGGAAGATCAAGAATTTAGGGCGAATAATGAGGAACGATATTCTAGTGGGCTGTTCCTCCTACGCTCCGCCCGTTTACTCTGGCGAGAAGGCAAGGGAAAAGGGAATCCGTGGGATGTTAATCCCTTGTATCTTCAATGCTCGATCGATACCCGTTTATGGACGGAAGAAGGAACACGGCAAGTTCAACATCAGAAAATATCCGAACTAGAGATCGAGCGAATCAGAATGAGGCCCGAACTCACCTTTCCTTTCTTTTTTCGCGCCCGATCGCTCCCCATTTATTTCACTATCTGGAAAACGATCATCGCTTTTCGGGTTTTAAAATTTTCCGAAAAAGGAGATTTCGCCAAAGCTCAAAAAGAATTTCAGAATGCAATTCAACGAACCGAATCTTGTTTAAATAACCTAACGCTGTCCCCTCCCCGTCCCCGAAAGTCCCTTTGCCGGGCGAATCCCGAGATCATTGTCGGTGTCTCGATGGGGTTAGCCCGACCCGCCACGGTCGCTGTCGTTAATGTCGTCACGGGTGAAGTCTTAACGTACCGTAGTATCAAACAGTTATTAGGAGAGAACTACAATTTACTCGCCCGTCAACGTCAACAAAAACAGCGACTATCCCATCAGCGACACAAAGCCCAGAAAAAAGATGCCCCTAACCGATACGGTGAGTCGGAATTAGGGCAGTATCTCGATCGTCTCATCGCCAAAGCGATCGTGAAACTCGCCAGAGAATACCGCGCTCACAGCATCGCCGTTCCCAAGCTCCGACAGATCCGAGAAATTATCCAGAGTGAAGTCCAAGCGAGAGCCGAACGTAAAATTTCGGGCTACAAGGAGGGGCAAAAAAAGTACGCCCGACAATACCGGGAGAGTATCCATCAATGGAGTTACAATCGCTTAATCGAGTCCATCCATCAAGCTTCAGCCCCGTTCGGCATCGCTATCGAGACAGTCTCTCAATCTTTACAAGGAAATCCTCAAGAGCAAGCCAGAACGAACGCGCTCGCCGCTTATACCGAGCGTTTTGAGAGTGCGAGGTAATTATCTGGCTTTTCTGTGGCTGATTCGCACCTTGACAATTCAATACTGACGTACCAAAATAATACAACAGCGTCGCGGTTCATGCTCTTCGAGCCTCTGCACCGTGGAAAAAATGGGTTAGTTTGATTATCGGAAGATAATCTTTCTTTCTGGCCCTGATAACTGCCCGCTCCTGATGTTGCCGTCTGAAGTTCTCGCTTTGGATGGGAAATCCCTACAATATAGCTGTTGCTCACATCTATATTATAGGTTAGGTACGCGCCCAACAATAAGGGGTAAGCCGAGAGACGAGAAATAACTCAAGGCTCGATCCTGATTTTCAGGATACGGAGATCGTCGAAGAAGCTACTTCTTTCGCTCGGTCGCTTGACCGAAGCGGTGGTTATCGAATCACCTCCCTCACCGGAGGAATCCTTCTCATCTTTTCGTGAAACGAAGCGGGGACATTTTCCCTAGCCTTTCCCGAAAATCCTCAAACCCTTGGTCTGCAAGCCGTTACCCGATATTTTCGATCGTTCGTTAGAGCCGAACGCCCTCAAGCATCAAGCTTGTCGGATAGGTTCCCGAAAAATGGCTGTAGATTCCACGACTCACAAGGGATGAGGCGGGAGGAGTTTCTTCAACCCTCCCGGCATGGGTCGGGTTGAAAGGTGGTCTTCACCGAATTCGTCGATTCGGCTCACGAGAGTTTCTTCAACCCTCCCGGCATGGGTCGGGTTGAAAGGGGAGATCAGTCCCTCGAATAAATGCGAGAGCAGGGGTTTCTTCAACCCTCCCGGCATGGGTCGGGTTGAAAGCAGAAATACCGGAAGATCCAACTCGAACCCGCGGGGTTTCTTCAACCCTCCCGGCATGGGTCGGGTTGAAAGAGGTTACATCCCCGTTAAAATCCCATCCCCGACCCGTTTCTTCAACCCTCCCGGCATGGGTCGGGTTGAAAGCGAAGTCAAACTCGAAATCCTAGAGGAAGGGAAAAGTTTCTTCAACCCTCCCGGCATGGGTCGGGTTGAAAGGTAATACCAATTTTCTAAAAATATGCTAGACTTGGATAGCTCATATAACTTTCGCTTATAATCCTATGTCGGGAGTTCCGAAAATAGAAGTAACCGAATCGGTAGAAGCTCTTCGAGAGTTAATGAAAAAACAAAAGTCAGGCTTGGGATACGCCAAAGTTCAATCTCTCTATTTATGGAAAACAGGAGTGGCGGACACGGTACGCTACATAGCGGTAATTGTCGGACGAGAAGAAAGTACGGTACACCGTTGGTTCGCACTCTATAGAGCGGGGGGAATAGATGCGTTACTAGATGAAAATCGCCAGCCGGGACGACCGAAAAAAGTCGGAGTGGAAACCGTGGCTAAACTCCAGCAAGAATTAAGAGATCCCGAAGGCTTCTCCAGTTATAAAGAAATCCACTTATGGTGCTTAACTACGGAGGGCATTCGGGCGAGTTACGCGACAATTTATCGTGTGGTTAGATACGAACTGAAAGCTAAATTAAAAGTGGTTAGACCACAACACGAGCGACAGAAATCTGGAGCGGTAGGGGAGTGGGTAGAGCGGCTGTCAGAAAGACTGAAAATGCTGAAAGAACTGATATTTCAAGTTCACGGCGAGAAAGAAATTCGCTACTGGTGTCAGGATGAAAGCCGGTTCGGATTGAAAACAATAGAGAGAAGAAGAATAACGCTCTTCGGCATTAAACCCGAGGGAATTTGTCAGAATCGATTCAACTATTATTATACTTATGGATTAATCGAACCTCGGAGTGGTGAATCCTTTTTTTACGAATTCTCGAATTTGAATTCGACTTGTTTCCAATCTTTTTTAGAAGAGTTCTCTCGACAATTCAGCGATGCGGTACATATCCTTCAACTCGATAACGCTCCTTTTCACACGACTCGAAAGTTAAAGATTCCGGAAAATATTCTATTTTTCTTTCAACCGAGTTACTCTCCCGAGGTCAATCCGATCGAAAGATTCTGGCAATTTTTAAAAGACGCTCTCGGGGGACAAGGTTTTGAGAACTTACAAGAACTCAAAGAGAGAGTGGGTGTTGTACTGAATTCCATGTCGAAAGAAATCGTGCGTTCCTTAACGGGATGGGATTATATTTTACAAGCCCTATCTCTGGCAGGACTTTAGAAAATTGGTATAAGATGATTGGAAAGAAGGATTGAAAGGAGCACTGCGATCGCATCGTGCGGCAAGTTAACGACACTTAATTCGTGAACAGTTATCACTACCACCTCACGACATTAATTCGTTAAACAACGACACTAATGTGTGAACAGCGACATTTAATTTGTGAATGTACCGGAGTTTCGAGAGATGGAGAATAGGGAACTCGAATCCCTGACCTCTGCGGTGCGATCGCAGCGCTCTACCAACTGAGCTAATTCCCCGTAGCCCACCTATCATAGCATTTTTTAGCGCGCGATGGCAAAATGGGAATAATTCGATCGAGGGGACAGTATTGACGACCATGTTCTTTTTCGTACTCGGTTTCAATCTAGGCTTGACCCTCCTCAACTGCTTTCTCGCCTGGAAACTGTGGCAACTGCGCCGGGTTCTCGTCCGGGTCACGAACACCCTCACCCGCGTCGAACGTCGTCTGCATCGAATTTTTTACCCCGCTCCCGAATTTCTCCTCGTCGGACGGGCGGGAACTCGCTGTCTCCGCCAGAGTTACCAGCGTCTTTACCTACAGATCCGGGGAATCAGCCCTATTTTCTGGACGTTATCCCTCGTTATCCGCTACTGGCAACGACAATCGCGACGGGGACGGGCGGACGATCGGTTTATAATCAAGGCAAAAGCTCTCTTTTCCCGATCGCTACCATGACCGAACTGTCCCGACGGAAGTGCAGTACCTATCAACCGGGTTCTTCCCCGGCCACCCCCGAAGAAATCGCCACCCTCAAAGCGGAAATTCCCGATTGGAGCCTCCTGGAATACGAGGGAGTTCCCCGCCTACAAAAAGTCTATCCCTTCCCGAATTTCCAAACGGCGCTCGCTTTTACGAACGCGGTCGGCGCGGAGGCCGAGAAAGAGGGACACCATCCCGCCCTTCTCACCGAATGGGGAAAAGTGACCGTTTCCTGGTGGACGCACGATGTCGGCGGCCTACACGAGAATGACTTCATTCTGGCCGCCCGAACCGACGAGATCTACCGAAACAGCGAGAAATAGGGAAATATTTTCCCTATTTCTCGTTATTTTTTCGGCGATAACATCATCATCATGTTACGCCCTTCTTTTTTCGGGGCTTGCTGGATCTCGGCCACATCCTGCAAATCGTTCGCCATGCGGTTCAGCAATTCTTCCGCCAGGTTGGAGTGCTGGATCTCGCGGCCGCGGAAGGTGATCGTCGCCTTCACCTTATCCCCTGCTTTGAGAAAACGTTGCGCCTGATTGACTCGAACATTATAGTCGTGTTCGTCGATCTTGTAGCGCATCTTCACTTCTTTGATATCGACCGTGTGCTGTTTCTTTTTCGCCTCCCGCGCCCTTTTCTCCTGCTCGAACTTGTACTTGCCGTAGTCCATGATCCGGCAGACCGGGGGGGTGGCGGTTTCACTGACCAAGACGAGATCGAGTTCTTTCTCCTCGGCTATCCGCAGGGCTTCCGCGGGGGTGAGAATGCCTAACTGAGCGCCATCGGCATCGATGACGCGGATTTCCGGGAAACGGATTCTTTCGTTGATTTGGGGGAGATCGCGAGTATTGCGTCTTTTATCTATCACGGGCATTCTAGGGTTCTTCTAATCGGTGGTTTGAATGGGTCAAGTTTACAGAAGGACTACTGTTATTTTACCGACTCGATCGAGTTTCCTGTTTAATTGTTAAGTTTCCTTTTCATTTTACTCTATACTGAAAGAAAACACCGCGATCCGTATAGAGGTAAACAGGGGAGAGACGATCGCCCCGGCGGCCACGGGAATCGAGAGGAAGATCCATTGAGGGGTTAGAGCGACACTATGCCGACGATCGAGATAGCCGGAGTCTCCCACCGTTACGAACTCTTCTCGCCGAATCCCCGTCGGAGCGCGCTCGTGTTCATTCACGGTTGGTTACTCAGCCATCGGTACTGGCAACCCCTGATCGATATCCTTTCCCCCCGCTATCCCTGTCTCGTTTACGATCTACGCGGTTTCGGCGAATCGCGGGCCGCCGTCCCCGGTTCCGCCTACACCCTGGAATCCTACGCGACGGATCTAGAGATCCTCCTCGATCGCTTGAACGTGGACAGCGCCTGGTTGATCGGCCACTCCCTCGGCGGGAGTATCGCGCTCTGGGGCGCTCGGGCTTGTCCGGAACGGGTTAAAGGGGTGATCTGTCTCAATTCCGGGGGTGGCATCTATCTCAAGGAAGAATTCGAGCGTTTTCGCGAGGCGGGCCGACAGATCTTGCAACGCCGGCCGGGATGGTTGCCGAAGGTTCCGTTTATCGATCTGCTCTTCTCGCGCATGATGGTCAAACAAACCCTCGAACCGCGCTGGGGGAAACTGCGCGCGCTCGATTTCGTCCGGGCCGATCACGACGCGGCGCTGGGTTCCCTACTGGAAACGACCACGAAAGACGAGGTGCATTTACTGCCGCGGATCGTCTCGCGTCTATCGCAACCGGTCTATTTCCTCGCGGGAAAAGACGACCCGATCATGGAATTAAAGTACGTGACCCATCTGGCCAGTTTTCACTATCTTTTCGAGATGGGAGGGAAAAACGTCATCGAACTCCCGGATTGCGGACATTTCGCCATGTTGGAACAAACCACCCTTGTCGCGGAAGCGATCGCCACGATTCTCGCCGATCACGGGGGAATCTAGCTCGATCGGCTGTCGCGGGATGAAAATTTGTGTCACAATATGGATAGAACAGCGAGATTGTATCGATCGCTGAGAACGCTTAATTCAGTTAATCAATGTCCTGGAACCACCTGTCGCGAACCCGATCCCCCCTCGGTTATCAGCCTTTCCCACCACCGATCCCGGCATTTCTATCCCTGTTGTCCCGCCAATAGGAAATCGTTTCCCGTTGGCGTTCGGCGATTTTTGAATAGCTTTGGATTCGAGAGAGTTACCGGTTTAGGAGCAACTTATGTTACACCGCAAGATTCATCAATTCCTCATGGATTCTCGGGAAGTTTGTATTTTCTTGCGGGATCAGCAGAGATGGATCGATAACGCGCGAATTATCGATCTCGAAGGCGATCTCGTGACCATTCGGTACGAGACGGAGGAAGATGACGAGATCAGTTCGTGGGAAGAGATGGTTCGTTTGGAAAGTATCGGGGCGATCAGTCAGAAACTCGCGTCCGTCTCCCGGATCAATCCCGATGTCCTGATTTCCGAGGACTGTCCCGAAGCGGAACAACTCTACCCCCGTTCCCCGGATGTACCCGACTGATCCCCGCGTTCTGGCGCTCGATTTCGATGGCGTGATCTGTGACGGGATGATCGAGTATTTCCAAACCAGCCAACGCACCTATACAGCCATCTGGAACGGGACGATCCCCCCGGAGGTCGCGCCGCGTTTCTATCAACTCCGTCCGGTGATCGAGACGGGATGGGAGATGCCCTTACTCCTGCGGGCGATCGCTCTCGGGTTCACCGACGAAGAAATTCTCGATCGCTGGCCGGCGATCGCGCGGGATTTATTAATCAAGGAAAATCTCGATAAAAAACGCCTCTCGCGGGAGTTGGACGGTGTTCGCGACCGTTGGATCGCGGAAGATCTGGAAGGATGGCTAGATTTACACCGATTCTATCCGGGGGTGATCGATCGACTCTCCGAACTTTTACACTCGGACACGGCGATCTATATTATCACCACTAAAGAATCCCGTTTTGTCAAGCGATTGTTACAAAAAGTAGGGATCTATTTTCCCGACGATCGACTGTTCGGCAAAGAGGTTAACCGACCGAAATACGCTACTATTCGCGGGATTTTAGCCAATACCGGGGCGTTACCCTGCGATTTCTGGTTCGTGGAGGATCGGCTAGAAGCTTTAGAACTGGTGCGGGGACAGGAGGATCTAGCCGATGTTCGCCTGTTTTTAGCCGATTGGGGTTATAACACGGCGCGGACGCGGGATTCTATTCGCGGCGATTCCCGAATTCGATTGTTAACCCTAGAACGATTCACGGGCGATTTCCCGGATCGGGCCGGCTGACGCGGGCGGATTTTCCCCGATCGGGCGCTTTCTGTTATACT
The DNA here is from genome assembly GCF_036688125.1 of Pannus brasiliensis CCIBt3594. Lineage (NCBI taxonomy): Bacteria > Bacillati > Cyanobacteriota > Cyanophyceae > Chroococcales > Microcystaceae > Pannus > Pannus brasiliensis. Next base: position 7,390 of record NZ_JBAFSM010000082.1, read on the forward strand.
ATAAAGCGTAGTCGTTATGAGTTGCCTTTAGAGTCATGACTAACGTGGAAAACGTGGTAATTATCGGAAGCGGCCCCGCGGGATATACCGCCGCGATTTACGCCGCGCGCGCGAACCTGAAACCCGTGATGTTCGAGGGCTTTCAAGCGGGAGGCATCCCCGGCGGTCAATTGATGACCACCACCGAGGTCGAGAATTTCCCCGGTTTCCCGGAAGGCATCACCGGGCCGCAACTGATGGAACGGATGAAAGCGCAGGCCGAGCGATGGGGAACCGAATGTTATACCGAGGACGTGACGTATGTGGATTTAAGTCAGCGTCCCTTCACCGTTCGATCGAGCGAGCGCGAGGTTAGAGCGAACAGTATTATTATCGCCACGGGAGCGACGGCTAAACGGTTGGGATTGCCGAGCGAGGGACATTTCTGGAGTAACGGGATCTCCGCTTGCGCGATCTGCGATGGCGCGACCCCGCTTTTTAGAGAGGAAGAACTCGCGGTGATCGGTGGGGGCGACTCCGCGGCCGAAGAAGCGGTTTATTTGACCAAATACGGTTCCCACGTCCATCTTTTAATCCGTCGCGACGAGATGCGCGCCTCGAAAGCCATGCAGGATCGCGTCCTGAACAATCCCAAGATTACCGTACATCGGAACACCGAGATCATCGACGCGTTCGGTACGGGGGGCAAAATGGAAGGAATTCGCGTGAAAAATAATCAAACGGGCGAGGAAAGCGATCTGCTGGTGAAAGGATTATTCTACGCGATCGGCCATAATCCGAATACTTCCCTGTTTACCGGACAGTTGGAACTAGACGAGATCGGTTATATCAAGGTCAAACCCGGAACCGTGGCTACCAGTGTCGAGGGGGTGTTCGCGGCCGGGGACGTGCAGGATCACGAGTACCGTCAGGCGATTACCGCGGCGGGAACCGGGTGTATGGCGGCGTTACTCGCGGAAAGATGGCTCTCGGAACATCATTTAATCCACGAGTACAAACAATCGGCGGAATCGGAACATTACGAGGCGAAAGCGGAAAGCGAGACCGTGGCCGATACGGAAGCGACGTTCGATATCGCGAAAACGCGTCATTACGGGGGATACGCGTTACGGAAATTATTCCACGAGAGCGATCGCCTGTTAATGGTTAAATACGTCTCCCCCACCTGCGGCCCCTGTAAAACCCTGAAACCGATCCTCGATAAAGTGGTCGATGAGTATGACGGTAAGATTCATTTCATCGAGATCGACATCGAGGCCGACCCGGACATCGCGAAGATGGGGCAGGTAGTGGGAACCCCGACGGTACAATTCTTTAAAGATAAGGAGTTGGTCAAGGAAATGCGCGGGGTGAAGCAAAAAAGCGAGTTCCGTCAGGTGATCGATAGCTATCTTCCCGCGACCGTGGGATAGGAAAAAGGAGGCAGGAGGCAGGAGGCAGGAGGTGAGGGAGGGAAAAGGTGAAAGGGTAAAGGGTAAAGGGTAAAGGTGAAAAGATTAAGAAAGCTCTTTTCCCTTTTCCCGAAAAATTTCCCCATCTCCCCATCTCCCCATCTCCCCATCTCCCCATCTCCCCATCTCCCCATCTCCCTATCGTCCCGCTTGTAACCCGTTGGTTTCCGATCGAGCCGGTTTCCAGCCGTCCCGCGCGAGTAGAGGGAGGAGATCGATCGTATCTACCGCGCTTTTGAGATGATAATTGTCCGATCGAACAGGATACCTCTCGCGCAATTCGTTGTTTATGCTATAAAAACCTCAAAAAATGGCATTTTACAACATCGATCGGGGGTTTCCTGACACGTTTAGGTAGAATATTCTTGATTCTGATTCCTGACTCCTGACTCCCGGCTCCTGACTCCTGACTCCCGGCTCCTGACTCCCTAACCACAGGACAATTTTTCAATTCCGCGATAGGTCTATTTCCTTCCGTCCGGACCCGAACCGCTATCCGCCGGCCGCGGGTCGCGATAGGGTAAAGAGAGAGGACACATCGATCACGAGAAATCTATGGGCGAAATGCAAGCGATCCGAGGCACGAGAGACATTTTACCCGCGGAGGTGGGTTATTGGCAGTTCGTGGAAAGTACCGCGGGACAGATTTTAGGTCGCGCGCTGTATCAGGAGATACGAACGCCGATGTTCGAGAATACCTCTCTGTTCGAGCGGGGGATCGGGGAAGCGACGGACGTGGTGGGGAAGGAGATGTATACTTTCCTCGATCGGGGCGATCGCTCTCTAACGCTCCGGCCGGAGGGAACCGCGGGGGTGGCGCGGGCCTATATCGAGCATAAACTGCAAGCGGCCGGGGGAATCCAGCGTCTCTGGTACAAGGGGCCGATGTTCCGCTACGAAAGACCCCAGGCCGGCCGGCAGAGACAGTTTCACCAGATCGGGGTGGAAGTGCTGGGGAGTGACGATCCGAGAGCGGACGTGGAAGCGATCGCCCTCGCCACGGAGATATTAAAGGCGTTGGGATTGGAAAATCTGAAATTAGATTTGAATTCCGTCGGGAATGGCGAGGATCGGCAGAGCTATCGTCAGGCGTTAATCGATTATCTCACGCCTTACCGGGATAGTCTGGACGAGGATTCGCGGGAGAGATTGAGTAAGAACCCGCTCCGGATTCTCGATAGTAAGGACGAGAAAACGAAGGAAATCTGCCGGAACGCGCCGAGTATTCTCGATCATCTGGGGGAAGAATCGCGGAAACATTTCGATCGGGTGCGATCTCTCTTAACGGATCTGGGCATCGTCTATCGTGTCAATCCCTGTCTGGTGCGGGGGTTGGATTATTACACGCGTACCGCGTTCGAGATTATCTCGGACGATCTCGGCGCGCAGGCGACCGTCTGCGGTGGCGGTCGGTACGATGGTCTGATCGCTCAACTGGGTGGCGCGCCGACTCCCGCGGTGGGATGGGCGATCGGGTTGGAGCGTTTGATCCTTCTCTTGCAACAAAAGCGGGCGAATCCCGTGCTAATTCCCGATTTTTATCTAGTTTCCAAGGGAGAGAAAGCGGAGGCTATCGGTGTCGTTCTCGCCAAACAATTGCGGGAACAGGGATTCTCGGTGGAACTGGATCTCAGCGGGAGCGCGTTCGGGAAACAGTTTAAACGGGCCGATCGATCCGGGGCGATCGTCTGTTTGATCCTCGGCGACGAGGAGGCCGAGGGGGGAACCGTGCGCTTGAAATGGATGCAAACCCAAGAACAGGTAAGTCTGTCGCGCGAGGAGTTACTAAATCGGCAAGAAATGTTAAGAAATCAGATCGATCGGCACAAATCCTGAGCGGTTCCGTCAGGGGCGAATAATCACCCCCAGCACACGGAACTATGGAATTTATCTTGCAGAAAGAAGGGGAAGATCTCGGTCGATCGCTCTCCTCGTCCACTCTCGGTATCCTATCGGGAAAGTACCGTCTTCTCGGTCGTCTGGATTCTCCCGCGCGCGACGTGGAAGTTCGGATCGATTTCGAGAGTCGGGGAACGATCGAGCGAAAAACCAGTTACCATCGATCGGACGCGGGGGGTTTTATCGAGATCTTGCCCTATACCGATCTCGCGCCGGGTAACTGGCGGATACGCTGTTACGGTGACATCCTCGACGAATTGCACGGACGGGGGTGGCGGGAAAGTTTACAATTGATCGTTTCCTCTCGCCTCGTCGATCCCCTGGAGCGATTGGAAGCGTTGATCGGCGAGGAGATCGAACCTTTTCTGAGCGCGCGGGACGATCGAGAGGTGATTCAACTGCGATTCGCCGATCTAGAAAAGAATTCTTCGTTCGTCTTCGATCTACGCGTACCGTCCGGGAAAAACGAGCGTCTCGAAGGGGTCGATCTGCCCGATCCCGCGACGATGACCAAGATCTTACAGCGATCGATCCCCGTTGCCGGTTCTTCCCTGCCCCCGAAACTCTCCTCCACTCCCTCGCGTCAGAAAGCGCCCCAACTTCCGGCAATCCCTAGGAATTCGTAGTTATTTACCTAGAGGAATCCAAACATATTTTTTTTACGTGATCTCACCCTTGACGGGTTTCGGCACGCGAAATTTTGCGGCGATCGTTCGTGTCGGATTCCCCGATCGCCCGGCGATCGATGTTCCCAAACTCTCGAAAACCGCGATTCTTGTGAAAAATAGGTGGGTAATAGAGATTTACCGGTCTGTTTACAGATCGTAAGGCGATAATCGGCGCTTTTTTTTTTCTCGTGTTTTCGCTTCCGTGCATTGGACGGGAGCGCGAAGGGCGATCGATCGGGGGACGCGACGCTCGAACGCCCCCCGTGTAAGGTTTTCCACTTTCCGTGGTTGACGGGAACGGCTCCCGAACGTTCGAGAATCGATCGAAAGCCCGATCGATTATTAGATTTTTCCGTAATTTTACTGTTGACGAATTTTCGATCCTTTAAAAATATTAAAAGTTTGAAAAAAATGAATAGTAAATTATTAAAACAATCCGTGTTTCCCCTCTTGTTGAGCTTTAGATTTTTCGTCTAGAATAGTGAAAGAATTGTCAATAACTATATACAATTTTACGGAATTGTTATTGGCAAGCTATACCGATTCCTAGTTTGAAGAGTGAGCGAACGATGTTCTTATCGCGAGAAACCTATCGAGTAGCGCGACAACCATCCGTGCTGGATCGCGAGATTTTCTGGAACATCGTCAAGATTATCCGAAAAGTATAGATAGGGAGACCTAATGCCGATTCCTAAGCCGGATTACCCGATCTTTTCCTATATATACTGGGAAGCTTTTCTAAGAACGGCATACCGTTCTAGGCTTTTAACGTTCGATCCAACTTAGATAACAAGTTTCTAAATTGGATAGCTTCTTAGTGGTGTAAAGCGGACAGGTTCTGATGATGCGGTTCCCGACAACGGGAGCCGGTCAAAAACTTAACTCGATATCGAAAGAGCTATCGAGCGATCGTACACTTGAGTTTCTGGAGCAAATTAATGGCTACTCCTACTCCGTTTTCTGATTACCTTGAAGGAACCTCGAACTTCGATGATTTTATCGGTAGCTGGGGAAACGATACTATCAACGGTCAAGATGGTTTTGACACCCTGAGCTATGAAAACCTGACCGACGCGGGATCGAAACCTCAAAGCATCACTTTCATACCCGTCGGCTCCGCTTCGAGTTCATCATCTTTCGTGGGAACCGTTCAAAAAGGCTCTCTCGGAACCGATTCCCTGTTCTCGATCGAGTCGATCACCGCCAATGCCGCGACGAAGAATAACCTGATCGATGCTTCATCAGCCGCGGCGGGAGTATCGATCAATATCAGTTTAGGCGTGTCGGCCTTGAACGTGCTCTCGATTCCGGGAATCGGAAACCTGAGTCTCTTGGTATATAACTTCGATAATGTCATCGGTACGAATGGCAACGACACCATTATCGGGGACTTCCAAGATAACAACTTGAACGGTGGCGGGGGTAACGACACGATTTCCGGTTGGACGGGGAACGATACCGTCCTGGGGGGAGCGGGTGACGACAGTTTACGGGGGAATAGTGGTGACGACTCGCTCGGCGGTGGCGACGGCAACGATATTCTTCGCGGTGATTTCGGAAATGACATCTTAAATGGTGGGGCCGGAGCCGACTTTATGGACGGTGGCGACGGAAATGACCTTTATTATGTCGATAACGCCGGCGATCGCGTGATAGAACTCTACAATGATGCCCTGGGAGGGGTGGACTCGGTATTCTCTTCCATCAATTACACGCTCGGATTCGCCCTCGAAAACTTAACCTTAACCGGCACCGCCAATCTGAACGGGACGGGTAACGACAATAACAACATTATCACGGGCAATAGTGGCAATAACGTTCTCTCGGGCGGCGCGGGGGACGATACGCTCGTGGGTGGCGCGGGGGCCGATACCCTGACCGGGGGAAACGGGAGCGATACTTTCCTCTATAACGCTCTCTCGGATGGGGGGGATACGATTACCGACTGGAGCCCGACAAATCGCATCTATCTCCGTTCTTCCGGTTTCGCGGGGTTAAGTCTCGGTACTCTTGCCGCCAATCACTACGGGGAAGGTGGCTCGGTAGCGTTAGCGGCATCCGCGGCGTTGAGCGCGAACTCGGGAGTCGCGAGCGCGGCCGTACTGGGGGTTAACAGTGGCGCGAACGTGGAGATTTGGTATACCTCGAACACGTCCGCTCTCGCGGGATTGACCCGTTTAGCGACGTTAACCGGCACGAATCTCGGCCAGATCGGCCTGAACGATGTCTCGATCGTCGCGTGATCCGTAAGCGAGCTATCGATAGAAGAAGCCGAACTCTGTTCGGCTTTTTTCTTTTTAAGGTTAACGCTTCGATCGCCAGATCCGTTCGTCCCCGTCGTCGTCAACTCTCCCCCAATCCCTGAACAACCCCTCGTTCTCGCTCGTCAAACGCGTCGAGAGAGAACCCGAAAATTTATTAATATCTATATTCACTATCTAGGTTCGCGATGATTTTGGGCAGATTAACTCTTGACAAGTATACAAAATTTAACTATTCTTCTGGTAAGAATACGAATCTACCGCTATCAAAACAATGATGTAAATCCCTCGCGACCGACTATCTGTCCGTTTTCGAGACTTACTGAAACGTATAAGACTTACAAAAGTTTTGAGATTCGGCTCGTGTCTAAATAGAACGCTTGGCGTAGTAATGTTGAGCCGATCGCTCGGCTTAGACTTCCCTGACCTGAATTTATTCCATAGGGATCGCTTTTCTTCGAGCCGATAGGTTTCGAGGAAAATGTTGATCGATCATGTAGGGATCGCTTCTCTTGAGACCTATCGGTTTTGATGCAGAATGTCGATCGATTATTTTCTCCAATCTAAGTCGATCGAGGCTTAGACAAACATCCTTCTCTTGCGCTATCCGGCGCAAAAGATTCTCGGAATACCTAGCAAGGTATTCAATTCTTGCGCACATTACTTTTTGGGAGACGATAAAAATATGCCTATAGGAACATCGGGAAATAATAACCTTTTCGCGACCCTATTCGATCGAAACTTTATCGGTAGCGGGGGAAACGACACTCTCAATGGACTGGTTGGTTCTGGTATCGACACGGCCGATTATTCAAGTCTGACCAACGCGGGGATCGCGCAAAGGATCACCCTACTACCGACCGGAGTGGTAAGCAAAGGAGTTTCCGGTCTTTTCGGAACCGATCAACTGAACTCGATCGAGCGTATCATCGCCAATGCCAGCGCTACTAATAACTCGATCGACGCTTCAACGGCCGGGGCGGGAGCGACGATTACCGTGAACTTAAATACCTCTAGCCTGATCGTTAACGGCATTCCCGGACTAGGAAGCTTAAGTTTTAGCGTTCTCAACTTCGATGATGTCACCGGCACGAGCGGTAACGATAGCATCATCGGGGACTCTCAGAATAATATCCTCAACGGGGGAGCGGGCAACGACACCATCAACGGGGGAAATGGAAACGATACCGTCGATGGCGG
>NZ_JBAFSM010000083.1:0-13400 GCF_036688125.1 Pannus brasiliensis CCIBt3594
TTACTCAATTATGAACTGGCACACTCTTCTTGATTCGTGCAGGAGGTCTATTGAAAGAACGTTCGGATTTCTTCTTCGATTTCTCTAGTCCTAGATGTTTTCGGAGATTGGCGGTCTGCCACCCGAAACGGGCATGAACCGTCCCGAATTTTTCTAGTTGTTCGAGCGCCCATTTCTGTCTGACCATCACGGGGGAAAATCCTTTTCCCGCTCTGGCTGACGCTCTTCCCGATGTTAGATCGACATCCGCTCTGACGTACTTGAAGTAGATATCGCTAATCGGGAAGATTTTCGAGAGTTCGGAGACGACCCGAATTTCTAGTTGACGGTTCGCCCGGATGGAAGGGGCTAATTTGCCCTGTTTCCGATTCGAGAACCGTTTCTGTCGGTGCGCTCTTTGTGGTACGGGAAGTTTCCGATCGATCCGTCTCCCTCTCCGCCCCCGCCGCATTAATCGGCGATTATCCATTCGCTTTCCGACTCTTTTGAAGGGTAGTTCTAGGTGAGCCGTCCAGAGCGTGAAAAGGGAGGATACGACACCGATTCCCGTGTAGTTCTTGCCGGGGTCGATGCCGACCGCGATCGGTTGGGTTCGGGTGTCGCTCGGCGGTTCGAGTAGTTGGACGTAGAATTGTCCGAGGTCGTTGAATTTACCGCTCGCTTTGTCAGACTGAATCCACCGTCTCGCCCGACTCGCTTTGGTCGGCATTAACGGTCGATTTTCTCCGGAAATCACGGGTACTCTTAACATAAGGAGCTGACGGGGTGACAAGGAAAGCTACAAAGCAGATAGGATAAGGCTTGCCGCCCTCATTCCCCGTTGATAATTAGCCCGTCTCCCCGGACTTAAATTCATTAACGCCCGCATTTCTACGTCGAACTTCTGTAGGGATTCCACCCAAGAGAGCGCGTGTATTCCTAAATAAAAGTCACTGTGTCGTCGTTCAGTACGTTCTTTCTCTTTGACTCGTCCCACGTACTTGGCATTTCCTTGTTCCTTAATAATCTCTCCAGAGAAAGTAGCGGACGCGTAGGCTAAAGTAATCAATAAAATCAAGGTACTCAATCGATGTCCGGTCAGAAGAGTGTCTTCTAGATTATAACCGCCACTTTTAAAATCCCGAAACATTTCTTCGATACCGAAACGTTTTTGATAAGCCAGTAGAGCGGCTTCTAGAGTATCGAGATTCGTGAGAATAAACCATCCTTCTTTTGCGGTCCATCCTCGGTACTTTCTTTTCCATTTGCCCGCCAGATTCACCGGTCCGAATCCGTTAGTCTTAGTGATTTTCACTCCCGGTAAATAGAGCGACATCCCCGGTTCTACCCCTAAGTCTTTCAGCGTTAGCCAAATGTCTTTTTCTCTTTCTACATACTCGTTTTTCTTCAATCTCAAGCAGAAATATGTGTTCTTCTGGCATTTTAGCCATCCCGCTAACCCTACACCACAGAATTCTCTGTCCCCTAAAACCACCTTATTATAGTCGGCGAATAACGGCAAAACTCGGCTCAATAAAGTTTTTTGGATTTCGACATCACTATTTCCTACATCATCTAATAATTCCCAATAGAGCGGGAGCGCTCTTCCCGCAATAATCACAGCGATCATCATCAGATTATTTTTTTTCCATCGGGTTCGTTCGATCGCGATATACAGGGTCTCCTCTAACGGAAAAACCATTCGTAGATAGCCCGTGATTATCGGTAGCCAAATATTTTCTATGGTTAAATTCGGGGAGTCTAAAAATCTTTGCAGTTTCCGTCTCCGACTCTCCCATAAAATCGGTGAGGGAAATTTATTCGCTAATTCCTCTAAACGTACCCATCTATAAATGGAGAGCAATTGTACCAAGACCGAGACGATCAGATATTGAGTCTTGGTCAGTCGGGTGACTAGATGTTTTTGGTAGATTTCTGGTAACATTTGATTGTTTTAGCTGAAGTTGCTGTCCTGGCAACTTCTTTTTTTACCATACTTCGCTCAACTTTAGGCTGGCTCTGGCTTTGAACTTTCTTTGTCACCCCGTCAGCATAAGGAGATAATCCTCAAGAGTGGAGTTTTAGTCCCTTCGCCCACCGCTAGAAACATGGCTTGGCTTTACCCAACGCCCGACCAATCGGGCTTAGAGATAATCCGAACTAGGGAAGTTACGGCGCGTCTGTGGCATCTAGCGGCTCTACGGGCTATTCACCTCTTACGTTGCCGGAATTGGTTCCAGCTATCCTCGCCGTTCTACGGCGAGGTTGGTGAAGAGTCTCGGTAGCCTTGATTGTCTTGAATATCGAGATCGATCGTCTCGACCGCTTTATTCAGGGCGATCTCGACCGGGAGGGCGTGACGGATATCATCGAACGCTCGCCCGAAAGCGTCGGTAATGACCGGGTAGGCGGGAGTTCGCGGACGCGGGACACCCCGCCGGTCGAGAAGTTGGGAGGCGAAGAGACGGAGGGGGCCGTCTTTCGCGTACAGGGGAGAGCGGACGATCGCCCGTTTCGTGCCGGGGACGGCTCCGTTGGCGGAAGCGAGCGCCAGTACCTCGTCCGGTTGGAGGAGAAATTCTAGAAAGCGCGCGGCGGCTTTCGGGTTCGAGCAATTGGCGGTGATCCCCCAAGTCCAAGATCCCTGGCCCGTTTTCGATCCCCTACCGAAATTCGGGAGCGGTAACACCACCAGATCGTCCCCGAACGCGTCCGCGTAATCTCGGTAAACCCAGTGACCCGACCAAGAGAGCGCGACCCGACCGCCCACGAACGCCGCGTCATCGATATCGGGATCGACGTATCCCTTCTGTATCCACGATTGCAGGCGTTCCATCGCGGCGATCGAGGCTCGACCGTTAAGAACCCCGCGGGCCGATCGGTAATGACGGCGATCGATCAGATCTCCCCCCGCGGACTGTAGGATCGGGGAAAACGCGTAGGTGAACCATTCTCCCTGATAGTTCAGCTTGAGATCGAGAACCTGCCCGTCGGGATCGTTTCGCGCGAGCGCTTCGAGCAGGCGATCGAATTCTCCCGCCGTCCACGCTTCCCCGTTCGCGGTCGGAATCCTCGCTCCCGCGGCCTGTAAGAGACCGCGGCGACCGTACAATCCGAGTCCGGAGTCGAAGGTTCCCACCGAATAAAGGCGACCTTTATAGGTTCCCCCCTCGTCGATCGAGGGAAGTAAATCCTTACGGACTCGGGCGGGAAGTAGTTTGTCTAGCGGGATGAGGTTCTTCTGCCAGACGTAACTATAGACGAAGGGGCCGTCGAATTCGAGAAGATCGGGCAGTTCCCCGGCGATCGCCGCCGCTTGAACCTGCGCGTTGTACGAGCCTTCCGGTAAGAGGGTAAGTTGAACGGCGATATCCCGATTCCGGGCGTTAAATCGCTCGACCTGTTTCTCGATCACCTCGCGTTCCGCGCTCTGACCGGAGTGAACCCAAACGTTCAGGGTCCCCGGTTCCCGAACTCTCGCGCGACAGCCGACGAGCAGGAGTACCAGAAGGGCGATCACGATCGGCCGGCGGGAGTTTACGAACATGATTTCGGGAACGGGTATCCGATCGGTTCGACACGGCCCGCGCGGGATGAACGGGCCGTCGGTTTGTCAATCATGCAAGAGAACCGAAGCTTTATCCTCTCCCGATCGAGAGATTCGCGCGAGTACACCCGTCCTGTACGAAACGTCCTGTACGAAACTAGCCCGGTGGGTTACACTTGCCTAACCCACCGGAAAAATCACCGATCGATCGCCGTGATACCGTTCGTGTCGAGAACCTCCCCGCGCTCGATCGTGGCGTAGAGTAACCAGCGATCGCCGCATTGTAGACGCTCTTTTACCGTACATTCCAAATAGGCCAAGCTCTGCGTCAGAATCGTGTTGCCGTTGTCCGCGACCCGCGTTTCTAGACCGACAAACGGATCTTCGCCCGTATTGGCGACCGTCGTGAAATGTCTCCGCAGATTCCGCCCCTCTTTGAGAATATTTAAAACGAAAGTCGCGCCCGGTTGGATCAGGTGATCGGCGGATTGTTCCCCGGCGATGGCGATCATGATGCCGGGAGGGTTAAAACTAGCCTGGGACACCCAGGAGGTCAGAAAGGCGGTCGATCGATCGCCCGGTTTGGTGGTGAGGACGCAGAGGGAACCGATCACCCGCGCCGCGGCCCGCGCCGTGCGATCGAGCGCGCCATCGGTGAGCGTTTGCCGGGGAACGCGCGTTTTTCGGGCTTTCTTGAGCGTTCGGGCGAATTCCGCCCCTATCTCGTATAATTCGGCGAGGATTTTCTCCGTGGGACTGAAACGGGCCGCGATCGACTCGAAGCCGAGTTGATAGTTCGCGTCTTTCAGTTTCGTCTCGATCTGGTCGATCGCCTCGCCACTCCAGCCGTAGGAACCGAAAACCCCGGCCAGCTTGGTTTTCGCCGCGGTCGAGAGAACGATCCCCAACGCGGTCTGGATCTGGGTCGGCGCGTGGCCGCCGAGGGTGGGAGAACCGATAATAAAGCCGTCGCAAGCCTCGATCGAGCGGGCGATCTCCGCGGGGTCGGTAAACTCGCAATTCATCGATTCTACCGCCACATCGTGGTCGAGCAATCCCCGCTCGATCGCCCCGGCCATGGTCGCGGTGTTACCGTAGGCGGACGCGTAGAGTAGCGTCACCCGTAACGGGCGCGTTTTCTGTTCCTGACACCAGTAACGGTAATCGTAGGTTAGACGACTGAGGCTGTAACGGACGATCGGCCCGTGGGCGGGAGCGTAATAGCGCGCGGGGAATTCTTTGACTTTATCCAGGGCGATTTCCACCTGTTTCGACTGTGACGCGTGGAGACAATCGAAAAAGTAGCGGCGATCGTCATCGAGTTCTTTCCAGTTTTCATCCCAGAAGAGATCGCTACAGACGTGAACGCTAAAGAATTTATCGCTGTAGAGAACGCGGGTACGGCGATCGTAACAGCAGAGTCCATCCGGCCAGCGCGGGGTAGGCACGGGGATAAAGTCTAAGACATGACCCTGGCCGAGATCGAGGGGTTCGTCCGATCGAATCCCCTGAATTTTCCGATAGGGAAAGGCGTTTTTTAGGGTATTAACCGCGGATTTAGAGCAGAGGAGGGTGATTCGGGGCGCTTTCGGGAGTAGGGCTTTTAAAGTGGCGATACGGTTAGCGTTGACGTGGCCGAGGATAATATAGTCGAGTTGTTCCAGGTCGATATAGCGCTCGATCTCCGCGAGATAGATCTCGGTAAAGGATTCACCGGGGGGATCGATAATCGCGGTTCGATCGCCGCGGATCAGATAGGAATTCGCGGTCGTTCCCCGTTGGCGCGCGTATTCCACTTCAAATTTCAAGCGATCCCAGGTTCGAGAACGGGAAACCCAGGTATTATCGGTAATTTGAACGGTTTGCACATCGCGGGGGCGATTTTGCAGGGCGGGGGTGGGAATTAGGGTAGAGAGAGACATGGTGAATAGGGGGGTAGGGGAATCGGTAGAGATTTTGTGGCCGGTCCGTACACTCGCGCGTTTACATCCGATTTCTGTACGGGAGAGAATCCGATCGCCGGTTACGGTCTGTCGTTAAGCGGGGTGGTTTTTTCTGTACGGGAGAGAATCCGATCGCCGGTTACGGTCTGCCGTTAGTCAAGGTATTTTCTTTGAGATTTTCTTGCATATCTTTGATCCGGTGTTGCTGACGGTAGCGTCGAGAAACCTGTTGTTCGGGATCGATACCCTCGAAGGTAGGGGGAAGCCAGACCCGGAGAACCATCAGCGCGCCGAGTACCAGCAAGAAAGCGCAAGCGGCTAACACCTGAGTCCAACCGGTTTCTAAAACGCCGCGCACGATCACTTCGCGGAGGACGGAAACGATCGAGACTTCCACGGCAACCCCGATCGAGACCCGTTTCTCTTGCAGGTAAATAATTAACAGTCGGAATAATTCCACCAAGATCAACAGGAATAGAATATCCGCCGTGATGATGCGAAACTGGATAGGCGGTAGAAGTGACATGAACATCTCCCACACTTCCAACGCCATGAAGCTAAACAAACCGATACACAGACAGATGACGATCAGATCCTGAACCATTTCTAGGGTTTGAACAACTCGACCCATGAGCGAGGGGGCTTTGATCGGTTCGTACATGGAAAATCTCCTAATCGATAACGGTGGGATAGGGGAGGTGGAGAGCTAGGGAGCGGGAAATAAACCTAGAAAGGATGTAGTTTCGGGAAAAATCAAGAGTTTCGAGAAAGTTATCCCGATTCTGGAAAATGAGACGACGGAGCAAAATCCCGAATCCCGTAGGGGCGAGAGTCTCGCGCCCGGCCTGTAGCCGACATTTCCGGAATCGGTATTCTTCCCTACTCCCTACTCCCTACTCCCGCCCCCTTAATAGTGATTCCCGACTTTGCGGTGATGGACGGCGGTGGACGCGTCGAGACGGGCGACTCTTCCCGCGCTGACGGTGCAGTAAACGATCCAGTGATCGCCACAGTCCATGCGGCTCGTGACCTCGCATTCCATATAGGCGAGCGCGTCGGCGAGGATCGGCGATCCGTTGGTGGCGTTGTAGGTTTTGACGCTCGCGAAACGGTTCGCGCCCGGCGGGAAACGCTTGAGGAAATGTTTCATCAGCCCGTGATAGTTATCCTCCGCCAGAACGTTGAGAACGAAGGATTCGCCCACCTGGAGGAACGCGGCCATCGCTCGCTCTTTGGCCACGGCGATCGCTACCCCGAGAGGGCTAGAACTGGCGCGCGTGACCCAGGAAGCCATCATCGCGCTCGATAGCTCGCCTTTTTGAGCGGTAATCAGGTATAAACCGGTGCTGATACGTCCGAGCGCTTTTTCTAGATCGTTATCGATCGCCTTGATCTGTTTGATCGATTTCTCGCGGGTTAACCATTGACCGAGATCGGTTCCCGCTTCATCGGCGATCAGTTCGATCGCTTCCGTGGGCGGTTCTTTGACGAGAATCGGCGGGAAAGCCTCGATAATACCGATTTCCTGTAATTTATTGCGGAGGGGGAAGATCGGTTCGTCCTCACCGCCGCCGGACTCGAATAGGCCGATCGCCTGTTTCCCGTGTACCGCGGCGAGAATGGTACTGAGGATGGTGTGGGCGAAAATTCCCGACTGGGGGGGCATTCCGATGACGATCCCTTTGGCCTGATCGACCAATTCCCGAACTTCTTGGGGTTCCGCGGTGTTGAAATCGACGAGTTCGATCGCTACCCCGGTTTTGCTTAACCCCTGGCCGATCAGATTGGCGATCGATTCGCTGTACCCGTAATCGCCCGCGAAGAAGACGGCGACGAGAGTGTCCGCGTCGGTTTGTTCGTGGCTCCAGGTTTCGTAACGTCCCACCCAGTCGGGGATGTGGTGTTTCAAGAGGGGGCCGTGGCCCGTGGCGATCGTTTGAAGGTCGAATTTCTCGATTCTCTTGATCGCGCCGAGTACCGATCGGGCGTTGGGACGCATGAGACAATCGTAATACAGTCGGAAATCCTCTTCGAGTAACGCTCTCTCCTCGTCGAAGGTGTGGTCGTCACAGAAGTGCATCCCGAACGCGTCGCAGGTGAAGAGAATGCCGGTTTTCACGTCGTGGGTGAAGATCGTATCGGGCCAGTGCAGGTTCGGCGCAGAAACGAACTCTAGCTCGTGACCGTTCCCGAGGTCTAATTTCTCGCCGCTTTTGACGATCATCTGTTGGAAAGGGCGATGCACCATATTTTCGAGGAATTGCACGCCCACTTTCGCCCCGACGACGGTGACATTCGGGGCTAATTCCAAGACTTCTTTCACCAATCCACTATGATCCGGTTCGGTGTGGCTGATGATGAGATAATCGAGGCTTTGCAGATCGATTAATCGGGTTAATTCTTCTAGATATAATTTCTCGAATTTGCGATGGGAGGTATCGATTAGGGCGGTTTTCTCTCCCCGAATAATAAAAGAATTATAGGTCGTGCCGTTATTTAAACCGAACTCGATATCGAAGCGATCACGATCCCAATCGAGGCAACGGAGGGCGATCGTTTCCGCCCCGATCTCGATCGATTGGGTGGTTAAACGGCTGATCTGGCGAGGATTGACTGTCGTGAGCGCGACCATAAGATTTCGTTGTTAAAGAAATTGGGAGAAACGTGAATTTTCTTAACACTTATCGTCTCTCGCTTTTCGAGATTTGTAAAATACCGATCACTCAAGTCAATGATTAATTAATTTTATATGTACTTTTATCTATGATTGGTGCGATTAATAATTTCCGGGGTCGGCACCGCGATCCTTTCCGGGTTGTCGCGGCGATTTTCACCGTCACTCTACCCTGATGGTTCCGATCGGGCGGCGACGCGAGAGAACGATTTCCCCCGAGACATCCCCCGAAAAAGGAAATAAATCTATATTTTTCGGGCGAACGGTGAAAATCCCTCTCTAAAAGAGAAAATTAGGGGTTCTTCGGAACGGACGGAACACTCTCGGACAGGGGCGAAAATCCCTCTCTAAAGGAGGTTCGCGACGCTCGCGGTTCATTGTTAGAAATTAGGAAGTAGATTCGAGGGTTATCGGGATCGATCGCTTTCTATGAAGAATTTCTGGTTGATCGGTTTGTTGTTGTGGGTCGTCGCGTAGCGAGAATGCTCGATTCGGGAGATATTCTTAAGCCGAGAAGAATTTCTGGTCGATCGGTTTGTTGTTGTGGGTTGTCGCGTAGCGAGAATGCTCGATTCGGGAGATATTCTTAAGCCGATCGATTATAGTATCGATAATCCAGCGTTTACGGATAATAGCTTCTCAGTAAGGCGTATTATTCGATTTTTCAGGTTTCGACGAGGTTAAGCGAAAAACTCGATCTCGCCGCGAGTCCCTCGAACATTCGGTGCGAGGAAATACGACGATTCTGGCAGGCTACCAGACGGGTAGCGTCTAGAAAGCCGATCCCCGTACACTCTCCGAAGCAACGCTTGAGATATATACGGAGAGGTAACAAGGTCGAGGGTATCCATTCAACAAAGCGTTGATAGCCGGGCAATCCGGGGAACGCGTCCCGCCAGTAGATACAAACGTGGTTGAGATAGTAGTGTTGGAAGTTTCGGGTTTGATTTGGGTGGAAAGTGACCAGGATGGTCATTATTTCGCTTAAACAGAGACTTCTGGCTCGTTTCCGAGTTTCGATCCCTTGACCGAGTAGCCGGGAGTACCAGTGAGGTTCAAATTATTGGCAGAAATCATCGATATCACGGGATCTGGCTTCTAAACTAGACATAGGACGGGGATGCCGGAGCGTTTCGCTTCTTTCAGCTTATCGCCCCCTCCTTTTCTTCTCCCGAACTGACGTTATTGTTATTTAAGATTTCGGGGGAACACTCGCGATCCGAAAACCGATCTCGTCGCTGGCCCGACCGAAGTGACGGCGATACGCGGAACGGCAGTACCTCGGAATAGAACTCCAAGACCCCCCGCGGATTACCCGAGTTCTCGTATCGGCGAGCAGTACCTTTAAATTGGCGAGAAGATCTCGATAGAACCCGTCCGGATATTTTTCATCCCATACTCTCCCGTTATTCGGCGCGTCCCAGTAACTCTCGTGCCAGGGATCTAAACACCATTCAAAAACGTTCCCGTGCGTATCGTGTAAACCGAAAGCGTTCGGCGGAAATATGCCTACTTCGGTCGTTTCTTTGCGATAAGAGCCTTTTTCACCCGTACTGTAAGCGTAATTACCATCGTAATTCGCGATCTCTGTCGATAGGGTTTCCCCGAAATAAAAAGGGGTCGTGGTTCCGGCCCGACAGGCGTACTCCCATTCCGCCTCGGCGGGCAATCGGTAGGTTTTTCCCGTCCGCGCGGACAGTCGGGCGCAAAACTCCAGACAATCCTGCCAGCTTACCCGCTCCACCGGTTTTCCCTCTCCCGTAAAGTAGGAGGGGTTCGTCTCGATCGATTTTCCTTCCGGGGGTAAACCGGCTACCGCTCTCCATTGGGCCTGCGTGATCGGGGTTCGGCTGAGGTAAAAACCGGCTATTTTGACCCGATGGAGCGAGTTTTCCGTTTTATGCCGCTCGATTTCTTCCGAGGGCGACCCCATGAGAAATTCCCCCGGCGGGATATAAAGCATCTCTATCGAACCTAACCATTGTCCCGTCGGCGATCGGAGGATTTCCTCGTAGGAATCGATCGGGACATTTTTCGGGATGCTGTCGGAAGAGGGGGCCGGGATTTCCTCGGGGGAATCGATCGAAACGGTTTTCGAGGGGGCCGGGGACGGGGGTAAGACCGGGGGAACGACGGTTTTCGAGGGGGCCGGGGAAGGGGCTAAGACCGGGGGAACGGGAAATGCCGGGGTCGGGGAGTCGAGAGCGGAGAGAGCCTGCCGGGCTGTCCACCGATTCTGGCGCTCCACCTGTAAACAACCTAGAACGATCGGCCGGATCTCTTCGGGGAGAGAGGGCAATTCTAGATCGCCGTTCATCACTTTTTTTAAAAGTTGTGCCGGCTCGTCGAACCGGTAGGGCAACTTTTTCGCCGTCATCAGTACCAACAGGATTCCTAACGACCACATATCCCACGCGGGGGAGATGTGGCCGTCGAAAGCTTCCGGGGGCATATAGGCGATCGTGCCGACGGGATTAGCGGTTCGATCGTGATCGCGATCGCCTAGCCGTCGGATCAAGCCGAAATCCGATAGTTTCCAGCACTCTTTAACCCGCAAAATATTGGCGGGTTTCACGTCCCGGTGTACCTGATTCCGATCGTGTAAATAACGCAGGGCCGCCAGCATTTCCCGGAGGAACTGCCGGATCTCGTCGGGGGAAAAACTTCCCCGGAATAAACGTTTCTCCAGGCTTCCGTCCGCCAACTCCATCGCCAGGTAGAGCGTGTCGGTATCGAGAATCGTGCATTCTCCCGCCGAATAGCTACGGATCAGGTTCTCGTGTTCGAGATTGACGGCCGCGATTAATTCCGCTAACTGTCGCTCGTCGTTATTGGGCATGATCTTGATCGCGACCTGCCGTAAAACCCGATCGCGAACCACCTCGCTCGCCCGAAACACTCCCCCGAACCCACCGACCCCTAGCAGATTCTCCAGGTGGTAATGGCCGATTTTTTGCCCCTCTAGCAGTCGATAAAATGTGTCTTTCATCTTCCAAGTGCCGGGAATCAATCTCGAAAAAGGGGAATTTACCGAATTCGTTTTCCGATCTCCGGTCTGACGATCGAATTTCTCGAAGGCTCCGTCCCCGAATTGTAGCTCGTTTCCCGAACGTTTCCGCCGTTCGGGCGAGTATACCCTGAAATGAAGCGAGGGTTAAAAAGATTTCGCCCTCCCGTTCGATCGGGGGCGAATTCTTCGAGCCGTTTCTCGGGAACGGAAACCCCTTCTCGAACCTCGCCCGGATTGAGGGGAGGCGATGTTCTCGACCGGTTAACCTTTCCGCCAGAAATCCCCGCTCGGTCAAGCGCGCTATCGGCTATCGCGATCCGGCTCTCCTCGATACGGCATCACCGTAATAATACCAATTTTTCCCGATTCCGCGAGAGTTAATCGGTTCCCGCTTCCCTACCCCTCGATCGAGAGCGTTTCCAATCGATCGAGGGCCGACCGAACGGCACGCTGTTCACGTCGTCTTAATCGATAGCGGGAAATTGAACGGGCTGTACCACCCCATCGAGGGTTCGTCGCCCTTTCCCCCGATCGAACCGCCGACAGCGAGGGACGCGGGCGGGACTCCCCTATCAAATCGTCCGTGCCGAAAATTCCAGAAATATCTAGATAGGGCGAGTAGCGTTCCGGAAATTTTAAAATTCGGTCGAAAACGTGTATTCGGGTTTCTCCGGTGATCGGTCAATCCACCGAAACCCGAGTTACGATCCTGACAGCGATCGAACTCTCCACCCGCCGGGGACGTTAGACCTCTCGCGGAATTCAAAAATTGTCGCGTGGTCAGAGAATCAGGAGCCAAGAGAAGCAATAAAAAATATTATCGCTAGAAATTTCAGAGAACATCTATTTTTCTTGTATAAATTCGGTTTTTGAAGTTTTTAGAGCCTCAGAAACGAATTGTGCAAGAGGTCTGTTGAAGGGAAACCTCGCGGAATTGCCCGATTGGATTCAAGTTATAACAATGACCCTCACACATCCCGAACCGCGCGCCGCGCTGAACGAAGCCTCCTTTCGCGCGACACTTGCCGGCAAAGAGACCCGATTGTACTGGATCGGCGGCGACAGGCTTACGGCCGCCATCACCAACTACGGGGCCCGACTGGTCACGCTGTACGTTCCCGACCGCGACGGCACCCCGCGCGATGTCGTCCTCGGGTTCGACAATATCCAAGATTACGAGAAAGACGGAGATTATCACGGTGCCATCGTGGGGCGTTACGCGAACCGCATCGCCCGCGGACGATTCTCGCTCGACGGGAAAGACTATACCCTGGCGATCAACAACCCGCCCAACCACCTTCACGGGGGTTCCGCGGGTTTCAGCGCCCGCGTGTGGGAAGTGGTGGAAACCTCGCCCGAGGCCATCGGTCTCCGCTACCTGAGCGCGGACGGCGAAGAAGGGTATCCGGGCAATGTCGCTCTGACAGTCCGTTACTCGATCGAGGGCGATACGCTGTCGATCTCCTTCGAGGCGACGACCGACGCGCCGACGGTGCTGAACGTGTGTAATCACGCCTATTGGAACCTGAACGGACAGGGAATCGGCTCCGCGATGGAGCATACCCTTTTTATCAACGCCGCGCGTTTCACGCCGGTCGATGAGTTTTTGATCCCGACGGGAGAACTGGCCCCCGTGAAGGGAACGCCTTTCGATTTCACGACACCGACAGCGATCGGGGAACGGATCGACGATCACAACCGACAACTCGGTTACGGTGACGGCTACGATCACAATTTCGCGCTTGTAGATCGCGGGGAAGATCGCTCTCTGGCGGCCGTGGCCGTCGGCGATCGGAGCGGCATCGAGATGGCGATCTATACCACCGAACCGGGCCTTCAGTTGTACTCCGGAAATTACCTGCGGTCCCTGCACCGGCTTAAATACGGACTCGCGGACGATCGCCGGTCCGCGTTCTGCCTCGAAACGCAACACTTCCCCGACTCGCCGAACCGGCTGGAATTTCCTTCCGTAGTATTACGGCCCGGCGAGACCTTCCGCGGGCGCACGGAGCATACCTTCAGGATCGCTCGAGATTGACCCGTACCGGTCAATCTTGGTCGGATTTCAATACCGATCGGATAAGGCCATTTACCCGTTCACGAGGGTACTGAAACCTTCGGGATTCCGTAGGCCTCGACTTTAGACTAAAAAAAGCAGGTCAGGAATACACCTGAACTGCATTTCGGGAGAGAATACAGAGACCTTGCAAATCTCTTTCTCCCTGAATGACCTTAGACCGATTGAAA
>NZ_JBAFSM010000084.1:0-13287 GCF_036688125.1 Pannus brasiliensis CCIBt3594
CTCCTGACTCCTGACTCCTGACTCCTGACTCCTGACTCCTGACTCCTGCCTCCTGTCCCGACAAGAGATTTTCGCGGGAAGTCTAATTATTCGCCCCCTGCGCGAGTCCCGCCTCTAGCTTGATCAGGATTTTCGGTTTGAGTTCATCGAGTTTTCGCTTTAACATCCGCTTGCTGATCTGCGGTTTGCCGGCGCGGGCCCCCTGACTATCCGAGAGCCATTGTTTCAGGAGCTCGCTCTGATTCGGGGGAATATTCACGGTAATCGTGTTCTCGCACGGGCCGGCTTTATCGAGAGGAAAAAACAAAATCCAATAGCGTCCCGTGTCCGCGAGGGTTTTCGCGATCCTCTGCCCCTGGACGGTTTTCAAATCCAGATAACAGGGAAGCCAGCGCGGCCCCTGCTCGCGGTGGAACAGTACCGTGATCCAGAGAATCATCGGGTGCGGGGTCGCGAGAAAGAGAAATTGATTGTAACGGATACTGGCCACGCGCACGGGAATATCCTCTCGATCGAGCATCACCCATAAACTAGCGAACGCTCCCTCGGACGAGTTCAGACAACGCGGGAAAACGATTTTCTGCTTGGGTTTATCGTCGGGCCAGGTGGACTGTAAACAGGCCGTCTTCGGGCTAACGACCGCGATCGCCGTCGGTTCCTCTAGATCGTTGAAATTGATCCGGGTGATCTCGTTGTCCAATCCCGGAATGAGGGGATCGAGGGGGGAGAGGAGACCGCTTTTCGCGCTTTTATGACCCTTGATCGAGGGTTCGATGCGATCGAGGATCTGCAAGATCTCGGTGACGGCCTGGGGTCGATCGCCCGGATCTTTCGCCAGACAGCGCAGGATCAACTGTTCCAACTCCCGCGGTAATTGCAAGCCGGGATCGAAAGGCCGGGGTTCCGCGTAGTGATGCACCTCGTACCACCCCCCGAAGGAAGAATTATCGGGAAACAGGGGCATCTCTTTGGTGAGCATCTCGTACATCAAGATCCCCAAACTGTAGATATCCGATCGATGGTCGAGTTCTTTTCCCTCCATCTGTTCCGGGGAACAATAGGCGAGGGTTCCCATGAAAGACTGGGTTTGGGATTCCCCGGATTGAATTAACTTGGCGATCCCGAAATCGAGGATCTTGACCAACTCTCCCAGGCCGGAATCCTGGATCACGAGAATATTGCTCGGTTTGATGTCCCGGTGAATGATCGGACACATCTCGCCTTGAAAGACGATTCCCTTGTGGGCGCATTCCAGGCTAAAACAGATCTGACGGGCGAGATTGAAGAAGCGGGAGAGCGGTAGGGGATGGAATTTGACGATCTCGCTCATGCTCTCGCCTTGCAGAAATTCCATGACGTAAAAGGGAACTTCCTTTTCATCCACGCCATAATCGCGAACTTTAACAATATGAATACTTCTTTCGCCTAAAAGCGCGGATATGGTAGCCTCTCGCTCGAATCTCTCCCGCATCCGTTGGTTTAATAAGGTTTGCGAGAGAAATTTCACGGCAACGGTCACGCCACCCAGTAATTTATCTTCCGCTCGATAGACTTGTCCCATCGCTCCACTCCCGATCAATTCGACCAATTGATAGCGATTAGCGAGCAAGCGACGATGTTTGGGTTCTAACGACATAGCCAGGCTACCGTTTTTAAATAATTAGGGATTCCGGATAAGAGAACGTGGGATAGCTCCCCTAGAACGGGAGGGCGATCGAGAGATCTCGTTCTAAGAGTTCCCGGTTTCTTCCCCCGAAACATCACGATCCCGGAACTTTTTCCGGCAATTCTCTCCCGTCTTCGTCTAGAGACGCTCGCCGAAATAGCGTCGGTACAGTTGACAACTCGCCCGGGCCCGATCGCCCTCTAACGTCACCAATCCGGCGCTCTCTAGCTTGTAGGCGACGATCGGTTCTAACGTCACTCCCGCGTCCGAGGCGATCGCCCGTTTCAGCGCGACGCTCAATTCCGGCTGTTTCTGTAGATTCTCCCAGTGACGGAGCAGGTGGGCCGAGTAAATCCCCCCCTGGGTGACGGCGTTTTCCAGGGGATTTTCCCCGGTACGCGAGCGCGCCTCGATCGCTAATCGGGTTAAATAGGGATGACCGCCCACCAGAGCGAGTAAATCGCCGATAAATCTCTCCGTCTCCCCGTCACTCGGTAATCCGTGGGCTTTGGCCAGCCGCGAGATCTGCTCGCGATCGAACCCCGGTAATTTGATCGCCCGGCCCACGTTAAAGGGCGATTGATTCGCGTCGAGTTGGATGTAGGCTTCCGTGGAATTGGCGATTACCAGCCGTAAATTCTGCCAGATCTCGACGTTATTCGCCTCTTCATGCCAGAAACGGAGTAGGGGGAGGAAATCGCCCGCGATGTCGGGATACTCGAAAATCCGATCGAGATTATCCAGGGCCAGCACCAGGGGAGAGTCGATCGAGGCGAGAAGATAGGATTGAAAATAGGTCTGGCAACTGACGAGACTACCGAACAGTTCCTCGTCCCAATACTCGTCCAATTGCGGCTTTACCCCCAGTTCCCGGCTGACATTCGCGCAGAACCACCGGCAGAAGCGATCGAGGCTCGAAAACATCGCCGCTTCCGCTACTTGACAATTTAAATAAACCGTGCTATAGCCGTGGCGATTAGCCTCGCCGAGAATCTGTTTGACGAGGGAGGTTTTCCCGGTTTGTTCCGGGGCCTTGACCCGCACGAGCGCGCCGGGTTTGGTGATTTCCCGATAGCACTCCGTCTCGATCGGCGGGCGGGGGATATACATCCCGGTCTCGACGGCCGGCGGGGGGGTAGAATCGATCGGGGGATTCGCCCTCCACTCGACGTATTGAATATCCTTGAACCATTCGCGCAGGATTTGAAACTTTCCCGGCCCCTTGCTACCGAGTTCCAATTCCGGGCAACCGTCCGGCTTATCCGCGGAAAAGTAACTGTAGATTTTGGTCATCTGTTTTTTGTACGTCTCGTGACTGGCGGCCTCCGCCATCTCCCAGATTTCCTCGTCGGGTTTGCGCCAGTGTTCGTAGGCGAAGCGAACTAGAAATATCTCCTTTAATTTTCCGCGTATATCGTATTTTTTAGCGATATAATCTAAAAATTCATCCCATCCCTGTGGTTTCATCCGTTTTCTGTCCCGTTTTCCATCGATAAAAGCGAATCTGTAATCCTTCTGCCCGCCGCTTCCCGGTGGAGCGCGCCTCGTTAACCCATCCCACGGTCTACAGCCTCCCGCCTCCTGACCCCGATTCTACTAATTTCCCCTTTTTTCCATGTTACCCCTTCTCCTCGCCCCGGATATGGGACTGACATCCGCCGGTCCGAGAAGATATGGTAAACAATAGATACATAGCCTAATGGTGTCTACAGGAGAGTAACCATGAAAATCACGCTCGCTTTCTTTGTAGCGGTCTCCTTGCTATTAGGTTCTATCCCTCACGCGATGGCGAGAACGCTGAACGGGGAGCGTTTCGACTCCACCCCCCTCTCGTCCATCCTACAAAACCGCGAATGCAAAGGAGACAAGGACGACGATTGTCAGTAATCGCCGTCCCGTCCCGGTCGGAGAAGTCGATCGGGTTCGATCGCTTCCCATCCTATCCTTTTCCGACAGAGGTTAGCCTTCTAGCCTCTCTTTCTCATTAATACTTCCCGAGGCCACGGCTACCATCATCCATTAGGTAGTTGACCTGCCTTCAGCCCCTGGGAACAGGCAGAAGGCAGAAGGCAACCGTAAAGATTTCGGGCGGCCCCGGGAAGTGGTTGTAATACCTCGCGGGTTTTGGATTTTTTAGGGCTTCCCGTCCAGGCCATCCTAAGGGTTCCGGTCTCCTTGTGAACGGGTAAACGGTGCTATTCGAGAAGTATTGACACGGGTGGTCCATTTGACTGTCAAAACTAGCGCGATAGGGCGGAAGTGGACGGGTAGAGAACGGCTAGGAACTTACTTCCGGCAAAGCGCATCAGTAAGCTCTGGAATAAGTAATCCCATTGATTTTAATAAGGTGCAAAATCATGACCGATCAACGACCGACCGGTGTAACCATTCTCGCTGTAATACAATTTCTGGGTGGCATTTTAAGCCTGTTTCTCGGCGTATCCGGACTCTTCTTTGGAGGGCTGATGGTCGCGGCGGGAAGCGGTCAACCGGCGAACGAAGCTACCACGATGGCGCCTATTTTGATCGGGGCTAGTATTGGCGCGTTAATCAACGGCATGATCGGCTTGATCGCGGGGTTCGGTCTGTTTACGCTGAAGGGCTGGGGGTGGATACTGGCGATCGTGTTTGCCGCTTTAAGCATCCTGAACAACTTGGTTTCCCTTTCCCAGGGACGCAATGTAGCCGGGGCGATCGTGGGGATCGTCATTTCAGGTCTGATTCTCTACTACCTGAATCAGCACAACGTGAAACGAGCGTTTGGCAAAGCGTAGGCATCGGATGAAACTTCAACTCACGTCGCTCACGGCGATCCCGCTAGACTTGTCCGCGCTCGATCGCCTCCAGATCCCCTACCGATCGCCCAGATCCGGGGCGGGGCATCGCTCCTGCCACGGCAGAAACCATTTCCAAGCTCAACCTTTGAGGGAGGGAAATGACGGAATCGCATTTTTATTGTTTTCAAGTTTACGTTTGGAGATGTTTTAGCCATGAAATTAACCAATTCAGTTTTAGCGATCGCCCTCCTATCCGCCTCGTTTAGTGTTTCCCTAACCGCTAGGGCGGATACCGTCAATGCCCGTTGCAGTGTCTATCCCAAAGGAGAGGATCGGGCTTCCTGGAACGGTTCCTGCACCTTTTCTCAACGGCAGGGGTCCGTGGAAATTCAATTGCAAAATGGCAAACGCTACGATTTGCGCCCTGTTGGGAATCGCCCTAATCAGTATCGCGATCAAAATGGTCGTTCCGCTTATCGAGAAATGGACGGCGATCGGCAAATTTATCGCCTTGCCCGTGAGTCTGTCTATGTGACCTTCGATGCTCCTGAAGAAAATTCAGGTAGTCCAGAGAATAGCGGTGGCACTCAACCGAGTGCCGGTACTCCCGTCTCTCGCTTACAGGACTTGGTTGGAGCCAGGGCGGGACAGGCAGAAAACGCGGTCAAGCAACGAGGCTATCAATTTGTGAAGAGTTCTAGTGAAGGAAATTCTGTCTACAGCTATTGGCTGGAAAAACGAACCAACTACTGCGTCACCATCCGCACCGAGCAGGGACGGTATCAGTCGATCGTCTACGCGGGCGGTCCCTTTGATTGTCAGAACTAATCCCCGATCGGCCATTTGCCCACTTCTTTACCGAAGCATCCAGACCCCCCACCGATCGCCCCG
The DNA here is from genome assembly GCF_036688125.1 of Pannus brasiliensis CCIBt3594. Taxonomy (NCBI): domain Bacteria; kingdom Bacillati; phylum Cyanobacteriota; class Cyanophyceae; order Chroococcales; family Microcystaceae; genus Pannus; species Pannus brasiliensis. The sequence goes on from NZ_JBAFSM010000084.1 coordinate 5,335, forward strand.
ATCCACCCGCGCCAGCACGGGGCATTTTCACGTCGCGAGCCAGTAATCCCGATACGCGGATTAATATGCGTTTGCCGATGGTCGTGAATAAAGGTTCGCGGTTTTACCGGTTTATCAACTTCAATCAGTTCAGAAAGCGAACGGTTCTTTCAAGTCCTGGCTCGATCGTATGAAACACCGATACCGATTACTTCTGGCTTTTGTGATGGCGATCGCCCTAACGGTTCTGCCTGTCCTGCCTCTAGGGAGCCAAACCAAACCCGCCGCTAACCCGGCAAAACCCGTCGCCGTCGCGACCGATGCTACCTACACAAAGGTTCCCTGCGATCGGGTGAGCGAAGTTCCCGGTGAGAACAAGCGGGATGACCCGCTGACCCTGCTCCTGGGCGACAGCCTGTTCGCTTCGGGAACCCAAGAAGGCAAGGACTACGAGTGTGGGTACCTGACCGTGCCAGAAGTTCACAGTCAGCAACGGGGCAAGCAAATCCAAGTCGCCATCGCGATCGTCAAAAGTACCAACCCCAAGCCGAGTGAACCGCTGATTCTATTCCAAGGCGGGCCGGGCGGCTCCAGTCTGGACATCTTCCCCCGTTTGTTGTCAAACCCCGATGATCGGTCCGTGCAAAAATTGCGGGCGCAGCGGGATTTGATCGCTTTTGACAAGCGGGGAAATCGCTACTCCAGACCGCGATTAAACTGCCCGGAGTACAAGGAATTGGAGTCGGAAGAAACGCCGGAGGGCAATGCCAAGGAACTGGCGAGTCTGAAAGCCTGCCGCGATCGCCTGACTCGGGAAGGGGTGAATCTTGCCGCCTTTAACAGCGTGGAAAGCGCCCATGATGTGGCGGCTCTGGCGAAAGCCTTGGGATACAAGCGGGTCAACCTCTATGGCGTGTCCTACGGGACGGAACTGGTACAGAACGTGATGCGGCAACATCCTGACATTATCCGCAGTGTAATTCTGGATGGGATTGTACCGGTCGAACCCAGTCTCGAATCTCAATACGGCGTGATTCTCGATCGACTGATCACCCAGGTGGATGCCGCCTGCGCCGCCGATCCTGACTGTAAAGCAATCTATCCCGATGTCAAAGGCACCTTTATCGCCACCCACGATCGCTTGAAGCGAACGCCAGGGTCCGTCAAATTATTCAGCGGCAAGGGACAAACCAAGACCCTCAAGATCACTGCCGATGACTTTTCCTCCGTCCTGTTTCAGATAGCATACGGTAGCGGTGCCCCCTTTGTTCTGCCCGCCCTGATCTACCAGGCCAAGGAGGGTAACTTTACCCTGGTGGCACCGTTTCTCTACCTGTCGATGCTGGAAGGAGGGGGGATCACCCAGGGAACTTACTATTCCGTGAAATGTTCGGAAGATGTTCCCTACGCGGGTGATCTGGAGGTCAAAGGACTGCCCGCCTTCGCTCGGGATTGGGGCGGCAAGGAACTGAAATCAGAGGTTGATAAATGTAAAGTGTGGGATGTCCCCGCCCTTGACCCATCCGCCCGCGAACCCGTGATTAGCGATACTCCGGCGTTACTGCTGAATGGTCGCTTTGACCCGATCACGCCGCCAATTTTCGGTCGATCGGTCGCGAAAGGCTTGCGGAATCACTTCTTCGTCGAGTTTCCCGCCAATGGGCATGGAGCGATCGGTACTCCCTGCACCCACTCGATCATGGCGGAATTTCTGGCCGATCCTAACCAAGCTCCAAACACCGCCTGTGTCAACGAGCAAAAGGTGCAGTTTATCACCGAGAAGAATACCCTGATCGCGCCCGGAACGCGCTGGCTCGGACAATCGTTGTTCGATTTAAGGTGGCGGACGATTCTTCAGCGGGTAGTGCTGTTGGTCTTGCTAATCCTGTTTCCTGTAGTTTGGTTGGGGATGATGCTGGTGGCATGGCTACGCCGGAGAAGTAGTGGCAAAACCTCGCCTCCGGTTCCGGTTGGCGCGCGCTGGGCGCCCTGGCCGGGTGTGTTGCTGGCGGTTCTCGGTCTGGGCTGGATTCTGGTCCAGGGGTATGAAGTGGGTACAACGCTGTTCTACTTTGGATATGGCGACTATAGCTACGAACAGCTTTTAGTTGGCATCGATCGCCGCTATGCCTGGATCTATTTTCTTCCCATCGGCATCGCCCTGCTGTCGATCGGGATGCTGATCTTTGCCATCCTGTCCTGGAAGCGATCGTACTGGGACAAAGCCCGTCGCTTCTACTACTCCTTCACCGCGGGGGTGGCGATCGTCTATACTGGGTTCCTGGCGGTGGCAGGACAATTAACCGTGTTTTGGTAAGGTGCGATGGGTTAACGATCCGAACAATTTAGTAATTAAACCCGAATCAATGGGAGGAAGAAACGCCAATGCAGATCGAGTTGATGTATCAGCACGCCTATACCCTAGGGCGAGTGCGACTGACCGGGGGCGAAAAAGTCCGGGTAGAAGCGGCTTCGATGGTCGGAATGTCTAGCGGTATGACCCTGGAAACCACGGCGACCGGAGGCTTTCTCAAATCTTTGGGACGGGCATTTCTGGGCGGTGAGAACTTTTTCCAGAATGTCTATACCGCTCCCGATCAAGGCGGTGAGGTGTTGGTCGCCCCCTCCCTGCCGGGCGATCTGACGACGTTAGATATCACGGAACCGATGCTGGTGCAATCCGGCGCTTATGTGGCCTCGGATCTAGGAATTGAACTGGATTCCAAATGGGGTGGCTCCAAGTCATTCTTCGGCACCGGAGGTGGACTGTTCATGTTGCGAGCGCGGGGGCAGGGACAGATGGTGGTGTCCTCCTACGGCGCGATTCACGAAATTACCCTGGAGGCCGGGCAGTCTTACACGTTGGATACGGGGCATCTCGTGGCGTTGCCGGAGTCGATGTCGTTCAAGATTCGCTCGATCGGGGGAATCAAAACCTTTCTGTTTAGCGGCGAGGGATTTGTAGCCGATCTCACGGGTCCGGGTAAGTTTTTGGTGCAAACGCGCTCGCAGGATCAATTTCTCTCCTGGCTGATTCCCAAGTTGCCCCATTCGGTCAGCAGTAGCAGTAGCAGTAGCAGTAGCGGTTGATGTTCATTGTCGGGAGCGTTTTCAGATCCCAAAGGCTGAGCAAGCATTTCAGAGATTTTATCGTCCACATCTTCCCCCGTAAGTTCGGAAGAACCGGATTTTTTAGGGCTTCTCGCCCACGGGATCATAAAGGTTTCAGTCTCCTTGTGAACCCGTAAGTGACGCTATCCGAAAAGTATTGGAAGTGGTTGCCGCTTTCCAAGGACGGACCAACGGGGCAGAAGCCCCGTTCCTTGTTCCCCGTTCCCTTTAAACGATTTATTTGTCGAAACAACGTCCCCGGAATCGCTTCCACCCGAGGAAAATTAACCCCAAAACGCCCACGCTCAACGGACTTACCGTCGAGGGTTCGGGAACCGGCAGAACCCCACCGTCGGCGCTCAGTTCTACATCCACATCCCGGCCGAAATCTCCCAGATCGTAATCAAAATTCAGATCGGGAGTGAAACCGGTTCCCGCCGCGCTGGAAATCGAGAAAGTACCGCTACTCCCGATTCCGGGCAACCAATTCTCGAAAATTCCCGAATCCTCGGAACGGGTGATGATGCCCTTCTGGACTTCGAGGAACAGGGAACCGCGTTGGTCGGCGCGGATGAAAGGACTATCGAGAGTGATGCTGAAGGTTCCCTCACTAATGGCGAAATCGAGAGATTGATCCCCCCAATTGACACGACCATCGCCCGTATTGGTAATATCGAAAAGTTTGCCCGAGCTTAAAACTTCCCCTGTATTCGGATCGGTCACGCTAAAGGAAATGGGATCGACGCGTACCCCGCATTTCGCACCACCGACAAAATCCCAATTAAACCGAGGTCCCCAGACAACGATTCCGAAAGGTAAGCGGATTCTCTGGCGGGCCGTCACTCCCGTGAAACTATTGGCGCAGGCCACTTCCCCGCGTTCTTTCGCCGTCGCTTGCCCGGACGCGCTAATCGTTCCCGAGACGGTTCCGATGCCGATACTATTGATTTGCGTGAACGAAGTCGCGGTAGCCGAGGCGAACCCTCTCGAAGCGGTGGTCGAGTGAGTGTGCGTGTAGGGAAGGGAGGGAACCGGGGGGGAGATAGTATAGTTATGAAGTCCGTAGCTCGTGAACTGGGTTGTTGGAGAGGCGAAGGGAGAGAAAGCGAACGCGCTCCCCCCGTCGTACCCGCGCACGAGAGGGGTTAAGTTTCCCCCGACATTAAAGCTAAAATTGTGGATGGTATTGTAGCTAACCGTTACCGCGAGAACCGGCGTACCGAGGCCGAGAACGACCCCCGCGCCGAGAAGGGTGGATAGAAGGGTGGTCGGAGATTGAGGGAACATAGGCAATAAGACTCTTGTCGAGTGGCTAGATAGAAAGTGCGTCCATTAAAGTAAAAATTTTTCGGGTGGTTCAATAAGTAAAAAAACTCACCGCTAACTTTTCGAGAGGGGAAAGCGGCTCTCCGAAAGACTTTTTTCCGATCGAAAACTTAGCGAGACTTGATTTTTATTGATAAAAGTTAATAGCGATTAATAATAAATCTCTATGGTGCGGTAATCACACGAATATTTATCAAGAAAAATGAAAGGATCGTTACGATCGCCCCTCGTTCCGGAAGACATCGAAGACCGACGACGGAAAGATCGTGGTCGATCGGCCGCGCCCGGTCTCGATCGAGAATCACCGGACAAATCCCCGAAACGTCGCGCTCGTCGGGAAATCCGCTGGAAAAATCCAGAATTCTTTCCTAGAGGAACGGACGATCGCCCTGTAGACCGGTTCGGAGGACTGTTGACAGGCACTCGGGCTACAATGAGAGCGAAGTGGTGGAAACGGTAACGGTAATGGACGGAATCGATCGTGAGCGCGGGAAATCGGGAGCGATCCGGGAGCGACGGGACGCTATCGCTCTTGAATCCCGTCCGGGAGTATCGTTAGAATCGATCGCCCGATTCTGCCAACGTTGGAAAATTCCAGAATTAGCCTTGTTCGGTTCGATCTCGCGTCCCGATTTTCGGGACGATAGTGATGTGGATTTCTTGGTGACATTCGAGGACGGGGTGAGCGTCGGTCTGTTCGATCTCTACGAGATAGAGGACGAGTTAAAATCGTTAGTGGGACGAAACATCGATTTTATCGTTAAAAAAAATCTCGAACAAAGTCAGAATTGGATTAGTAAAAAGAATATTGTAAGTTCGGCAAAGGTAATTTATCCAAAAATTTACAGGAAGTGTAATTGTATGATCACCTGTCCCCGTTGTCAGCGGAATGTCGATCGTCAAGCCCTACAGTGTCCCTACTGTGGCAATGTTTTAAAAGCTCACGGACATCCCGGAATGACCCTACATCAGTCGATCGACGGACAGTATCTCTGCGATACGTGCGTTTATCATACCGACGATAGTTGCACCTTTCCCCAACGTCCGCGCGCGCTCACCTGCACCCTGTACCGCGATCGTAACCGGACGGAAGAAATTATCCCTCCCCTACCGATCGATCGAAAACTACAACATTGGGCCGGGAGAAATAAAGGTTTAATACTCTTATTAGTCCTAATTCTCGGTAGTATCGGTCTCGCGTTTATAGGCTCACGTCGCTAATTTTCTTACAGGCGATCGCTTCCCGAAAAACGTCGAGATCGAACCAGAACGTCGTGCCGATTCCCACCTCGCTCACCAGATTAATCTTACTGTAATGTTTCTCGATGATGTTCTTGACGATCGATAAGCCCAATCCCGTCCCCTCCAGGGTGTGAACCCGGTTCTCCACCCGGTAGAATCGATCGAAAATCGCCTCCTGATCCTCCGCGTCGATGCCGATTCCCGTGTCCGAGATCTCGACGCGAATTTTATAATTCTCCGCGGGGGAGTTCGGGGGAACTTTATACGATCGAATAATCACTTTCCCCCCCGCGGGCGTAAATTTTAAGGAGTTCCCGACCAGATTCGTTAACACCTGCAAAAGTAAGTCGTAATGACCTAAAACCGGCGATAAATTTTCTTCTACCTCGTGGCTTAACTCCAATCCTTTATCCTTGGCGTTTAGCTGGTAGGTTCGTAAGATCTGCTCGATCAGTTGACCGCTATCCACCGCGTCGAGGTTATAGTGACGCGAGGACTCCAGACGCGAAAGATCGAGAACGTCGTTTACCAACCGCGTCAATCGATCGGTCTCGTGATTGGCCGTTTCTAAAAACTCCCGGCGTTCGTTATCTGTAAGATCTTCCCCGAATTCCGTCAGGGTTTCGATAAACGATTTGATATTAAATAACGGGGTTCTCAACTCGTGGGAAACATTACTAATAAACTGACTTTTCGCCTCGTTTAACTCCGCCTCGCGGGTGATATCCTGTACCGTGATGGCGATGCCGCGGGTATTTTCCCGATACTGATCGAGAACGCTGGTTAATAAAATACGGATGGTTCGCGGTTTGGGATGGGTGAGGGAAACGCGGAATTCCGCCGGCGCGATCGTGCTATCGTCCTCGATCTCGATCGATCGATCGTTTTTCCGCGCCGATTCTTCCGGTTGAATCGTTTCCCCGGCGGCGATCTGGTACAGCGGTTTCGTTAATTTCGCGGTTAACTCCGAGGGGAACAGATGTAGAACATTCTCCCCGATCACTTCCTTGTCCTCCCAGCCGAAAATATGCCGCGCCGCGGGATTAATTAACAGCAATTGAAAGTTCGTATCCAGCAGGATCGCGCCATCGGCGATCGTGGACATTAACGTATCGAGTTTCGCTTTCTCCGCGGTCATTTCCTCGATATTCTGTTCGTCGTAGCGTTCGAGGCGTTCCGCCATATCGTTAAAGTTGAGGATCAATTCTCCCAATTCCCCCCCTAACGGCAGATCGACCCGTTGTTTGAAATTTCCCGCCGCGATATTTTTTACCCCGACTAATAATTCCTTGATCGGCCGGGTGATCGTCAACGCGTTAAAGACCGCGCCGAGAATCACCATCGACCAGATGGAGACGAAAACGGCGATCGTCACGTCGCGGGTAAGATTGGAGGAGGCGACGGCGATGGCGTTGGGGTTGATACCGATCGCCAGTACCCCCAGATATTTCCCCTCGTGGAATAACGGCACGAAAACATCCGTCACCTCGCCGTCGGGGGTTTTATGCTGGCGTACCATCGGGATGTCGGTACTGGCGGCGTAATTTTCGGGTAATTGAATCTTGCGCTCGATCGTCAGAGAATTCTTGACTTCGGCTTCCGAATAGGGAATCCCGAAAAAGATCTTTCCGTCCTCGTCGGCGTAGATGAGATAGCGAACACTAGAGGTACTGCTGTAGAAACGCCCCGAAAACCGCGCCACGTCGGTTAAATGATTTTCGGCGATCAGGGGGGCGACATTCGCCGCCAGAAGCAGGCCGAGATCGCGACCGAAACGGGTATCGTTGAGGCGAACATCTTGCTGGATCGTGTTCACCGCCCAAAACGTCAAGCCGCTCATCAAGAGAGAGACCGCCAGAGTGGCCGCCGCCATGAGTTTCGTCTGTAGCGTGAACTCAGACCACCAACGACCGATCGCTTCTCGAAAAGTTTTCAGGACGTTTAACACGGTTCTTCGCCGGGGAATTTTTGCTGATCTCTAGAGGTCTTGTATCTCGAATCGATCGAAGACACGTTAATCTTAACGTATTATTAAGCGCTTTTCGGATAGGTTCGCGCTCCGGAGAATCGATCGCGGGGTGATTTTTCGGGAGTTAGGATCGAAAAAGCGGGCGTTTAACCCGCTCTTCAGTTGGGAAGATAGATGAGGGAGATGAGGAGGTGGGGAAGATGAGGAGATGGGGAAGGTGAGAGAGATGGGGAAGGTGAGGGAGATGGGGGAGATTATTAAGATAATTAATCTCCTGACTCCTGACTCCTGACTCCTGACTCCTGACTCCTGACTCCTGACTCCTG
>NZ_JBAFSM010000085.1:0-13175 GCF_036688125.1 Pannus brasiliensis CCIBt3594
CTTGAGACATGACGAGAGTGGCGCGCGCTCCCCTCATTTTATTAACTGGTTATTCTCGCCACGGAAATCAGCCAACAAATTTTCCGCGGCGCGGGGGATGTTTACCTCGACGAGGTGGAAGTGACCACGGATTACCGACGGCTACCCGACGGGAAAATCGTCGCCGATCAGATCGCGGCGGTTTATCTATCTCCCCGAGATCCCGATTATTTTCGCGCGCGCTCGCGTCCGGTCGCCCTCGATCGCTATCGGTTGGAACTGTCGCCGCTCACGGTTTCGCCACGCTGAAGGTATCGCATTGATTAATATCCCCGGTTTGCAAACCCTTGCGGAACCAGCGAACCCGTTGGGCCGAGCTACCGTGGGTGAAAGAGTCGGGAACCACGTAACCGCGCGCCTGACTCTGTAATCGATCGTCGCCGATATTACTGGCCGCGTTGAGCGCTTCTTCCACGTCCCCGGACTCGATAATCTGCCGCTCCCGATCGGCCCGGTTCGCCCACACCCCCGCGAAACAATCCGCCTGTAACTCCAATCGCACCGAGAGTTGATTAGCCTTGACCTCGCCGACCTGTTTCTGTAGAGACTGCACTTTCGAGGAAATGCCGAGGAGATTTTGAACGTGATGCCCGATCTCGTGGGCGACTACATACGCTTGAGCGAAGTCGCCGGGGGAATTGTGACGGGTTTTTAAATCCTGATAAAAGCTCAGATCGATATACACCTTTCGATCGGCCGGACAATAAAACGGCCCCATCGCGGCTTGAGCGTAACCGCAGGCCGATTGTACCGTCCCGCTAAACAGTACCAATCTCGGCTCCTGATACACCGCGCCATTCTCGCGAAAGATCTGGCTCCAGGTATCTTCCGTATCCGCGAGAACCACGGACACGAAATCGGCCAGTTTATCCTCGCGCGGCGACGTTTGACCCGGAGCGGTATTTTGAGCGGGATAGGGGTTATTATTCACCGAAACCGCGCCATTGAGGATAATCGAGGGATCGACCCCCAGAAACATGGCGATCAGCGCGAGGATTACCGTCCCGATACCGCCACTCACCACCATACCGCCCGGAATTCCTCCCGAACCTCTCTGATCTTCGACATTGTTACTTCTACGCCCGAATTGCCACCGCATGATCCGACTCCCGTTTTTTTACGCTTCAATTTATCTTAAAGCCGGGGAAGAAGCGATCGGACTCTCTTTTAGATTGATTTCAGCGATCGGTTTTCCGCTATCCCGCGAACGGAGAGCGGCCGCTCCCCCGATCGATCCCCCGACTATTTCGCCGAATATTTGGAAAAGTTCGGAACCCGATCGTCGAGGGCGCGCGAATTCGAGATGGCCAACGATGACGAAAACTAGCGGTCACTCTTCATTTGCTTACATCTATCTTCAGAGAGATTCATCGCCCGCGGATTCTGAACCGATTCTATCGATACGATCGCCACCGGGAAGAAATGAAATACTACAACCCGCGATGACGATCGATCGAACCCGAAACTCTCTGCCTCGATCGCCGGAAAAGCCCTAACTTTCCAGTATAATAAAGAGTTCGCACGAAAACAAGGAGAGCGTTCGATGGCACGGATGTACTATGACGAAGATGCCAATTTAGACTTACTGGCGGGAAAAACGATCGCCATTATCGGTTACGGTTCGCAAGGTCACGCCCACGCCCTCAACCTCAAGGATAGCGGCGTTAACGTGATCGTCGGTCTCTATCCGGGCAGTAAATCGGCGATAAAAGCCAAAGAAGCCGGAATCCCGGTTTACGACGTGGCCGAAGCGGCCAAAATCGCCGACTGGATCATGATCCTCCTACCCGATGAAGTTCAGAGAACGATTTACACCAACGAGATCGCGCCCCATCTCACCGCGGGCAAAGTATTATCCTTCGCGCACGGATTCAATATTCATTTCGGCCAGATCGTTCCCCCGGCCGATGTGGACGTGGTAATGGTCGCGCCCAAAGGCCCCGGCCACCTCGTCCGTCGCACCTACGAACAGGGTCAGGGGGTTCCCGCGCTGTTCGCCGTCTATCAGGACGCGACCGGCCAGGCCCGAGATCGCGCCCTGGCCTACGCGAAAGGTATCGGTGGCACCCGCGCCGGCGTTTTAGAAACCACCTTCCGCGAGGAAACGGAAACCGACCTCTTCGGCGAACAGGCGGTTCTCTGCGGTGGATTGAGCGCCCTGATTAAATCGGGATTCGAGACCCTCGTGGAAGCCGGATACCAGCCGGAACTCGCGTATTTCGAGTGTTTACACGAGGTTAAATTAATCGTCGATCTGATCGTCGAGGGCGGTCTGGCGAAAATGCGCGATAGCATTTCCAACACCGCGGAATACGGCGACTATACCCGAGGCCCCCGCGTCGTCAACGACACGACCAAAGCCGAGATGAAAAAGATCCTCAAGGAAATTCAATCCGGACAGTTCGCGCGCGAGTTCGTCCTGGAAAACCAGTCCGGTAAACCGGGATTCACCGCCATGCGTCGTCAGGAAGCGGAACACCCCATCGAGGAAGTCGGCAAAGACCTCCGGGCGATGATGAGTTGGCTGAAACGCTAATTTCTAGGGTTTCGCGGTAGAGGGGTCGGCGCGACGGAGAAACTCTTCTCTTTGCGCCTCCCTCTTTTTACTGGGGCGTTCGGGCGTGGGTTTGGGCAGGGCGGCGATCATCCAACGGTTGATCTGTTCGCGGGTACCGCGGCTATAGGTACTCAAAGGACGCGGCAAAACGAGATCGCCGACGGTGATAAAACCGATCGTGGAAACCAGTAGGATAAAACCGATCAGTCTGATAGGCATACTCTGAACGGGTAAAATACAAACGGTTGTGATTTACTATACCCGGTTAGAAAAAAAATCTTTCTCTACTTTCTCGAACCAATACAAAACTCTATGATAGCTAGTTCGAGATCCCTAGAATTTCGCGAGGAAATGGCCGCCGATATCGCGGCGGTACACGCGGTCGAGCGATCGGCTTTCGGACGGGAAAACGAGGCGAATTTAGTCGATATCCTGCGATCGAACGGGAACGTTCTTTCTTTCGTGGCTCTCTTGGCGGGACAGGTGATCGGACATATTCTCTATAGCCCGGTTTCCTTAGATTCGGACGGAGAGACCCGATCGCGCTGGCTCGGACTCGCTCCGATGGCGGTTTCGCCCGATTATCAACGTCAGGGGATCGGTTCCGGGTTAATCACGTATAGTTTACGGGAATGTGGCGATCGGGGGTTCGACGCGGTGTTCGTTCTGGGACATCCCGATTATTACCCGCGTTTCGGTTTTTTTCCCGCGCGTCGAAAGGGTTTCTCCTGCGAGTACCCGGTTCCCGACGAGGTGTTTATGGCGCGGGAACTCCGCCCCGGTTGTCTCGCGGGTTATTCGGGGGTAATCCGCTATCGATCGGAGTTTAGCTCCGTTTAATCCCGTATTTTCCCAACAAGACGGACTGGTTTGTAATGGGGAAAGGTTAAAGGGAAAAGGTGGAAGGATAAGCCTTTTCCCCGCCCGTATCCCTCACGCGAAAACGACGGTACGGTTACCGTACACGAGAATCCGATTCTGTAAGTGCAGGCGAACCGCGCGTGCGAGAACGATTCTTTCGAGATCTTTGCCCTTGCGGATCAGGTCGGCTACCGTGTCCCGATGGCTAACCCGAACGACATCCTGCTCGATAATCGGCCCCTCGTCGAGATCGGCGGTGATATAATGGGCGGTCGCCCCGATAATCTTCACCCCCCGTTCGTGCGCGCGTTGGTAGGGATTGGCACCGGCGAACGCGGGTAGAAAGGAATGGTGGATATTGATCACGTTGGGGAAAAAGTTAATGAAGTCGGGGGTGAGAATTTGCATATATTTGGCGAGAACGACCAGATCGATGCGGTACTCGCGTAAAAGGTCTAATTGTCTCGCTTCCTGTTGAATTTTATTCTCCTCGGTGATCGGGATGTGGTAGAACTCGATACCGAATTGATTGGCGATCGGGTATAGATCGGTATGATTACTAATAATCAGGGGGATTTCGGCGCGGATCTCCCCGGCGTGTTGTCGCCAGAGTAAATCGAGGAGACAGTGATCCTGTTTCGTCACCCAGATCGCGACGCGGGGGACGGTATCGGAAAAATGCAGGGACCACTCGGCCTGTAGGGGTTTGGCATTGGCCGCGAAAACCGATTCGATGATCGATCGGGGCAGGTGAAAGCCCTCTAACTGCCATTCCACGCGCAGGAGAAACAACCCGGCCGAGAAGTCCGTATGTTGATCGGCGTGGATGATATTCCCGCCATTGGAATAGATAAAATTCGCGATTTTCGCGACCAATCCTTTCTGGTCGGGGCAGGAGATCAATAGGGTCGCGGTGTCACCTTTCATACATTCGCTCGCGGGAGTCGGAAAGTGGTTATTTCTCGATGGTTTAGGCTGTCCCGATTCTAGAGCGATCCCGAATGTCGAAAACAGGACAGACTTGCCGGTAACGGGGAACGATTACAGGGTAAAGGGTCAGAGAAGACGGTCGGCGGGTTTTTGGAGGCGCTTCGGCCGAAGCTCGCCCACGACCGGTGAAAACTTTTGCCCTTCCAAAGGGAGGCTTGTAACCCGTCGGTTTTCGGTCAAGGCGATCGGCTCGGTTTTTTTTCCTTTTCCCCCGACCGTATCCCGGCTAGAACTCCAGAAAATCGGGATAAGGCGGGCGATCGAGTCCTGACATTCACCGGCAAGAGGGGTAAGCCATTACGAGGTTGACGTTGCCGCTCGGGGTGGGGATGAAGGCGAATCGAATCGACGATCGAGATCGGAAACCGTTTTCGATTTTTATTAACGGATCTGATTTATTTTAGGGCAACAAACGGTCAACTATCAGGATTTAGGAAAAAATTAAGGATCGCCCCCGATCGCTCTTGGATAGGACTTGCCGGGCTTACCGGCCGGGGAGGCGATCGATACTCCCCGATATTTTCCCGCGAAGTCCGGGAGAGCTATCTTCCTCGATCGGGGGAATTCCGGGATCTCTTGCATCGGGGCGGTTCAAGGTGATTCGCGATACAGTTCGTCGATCGGTGTCCGCGGGGCGTGGAGAATCGAACCGCGGAGGACACGGAGAGTAACCACCGATCGGGGCGGGAAAACCGAGCGAGCGATCGACGGGAGAGCCGTTCTTTTTAGGTTTTACGGTCGTTTTTTTTGGGTCTTTTCGTGTTAGAATTTCTACAGAAAAATTACCCAAAAAATATAGCCAAATATGCCCGAAATAAGCGGTCGCCCGGTTAAACTTGTACTCCCGATCCAATTTTCCCGATCGCCTCCCGCCCGCTCGCGCTTCGGTTCCAACCGATGCCTAACCGCTTATTCGGACGGAATACGAGATCGAAAAATCCCGGCGAGACAAGTCGGTCGCGCGATCGATTTTTCCCCGAGAAATTCGAGTACCGTCACCGCTCTCGCTCGGTTCGCCTAATCTATCACTGTAGAGACGTAGTATGAGTTCTGGGAAATTTAGTCCCGATACGACAATTTTTCAACAGATGGCCGAGATCGAGGATCGACACTGGTGGTTTGTCGCCCGACGACAGATTCTCGATCGGGTGATCCGCGGTTTACCCCTACCGGATAACGCCGACATTCTGGAAGCCGGTTGCGGGACGGGGGGGAGTTTGGCAACGCTCGCCCGCTACGGTCATCTCCACGCGATGGATCTGACGGAAATCGCCCTAGAATTAGCGCGCGCGCGGAATATCGGCGAGATCCGGCGCGGGTGTTTACCCGACGAGATTCCTTTTGGCGATCGCCGTTTCGATCTGATCGTTTCGCTAGACGTGATCCAGCACGTCGGGGACGATATCGCGGCGTTGAAAGCCTTACGGGAGCGATTGAAACCGGGCGGGTATCTGGTGATGACCGTTCCCGCTTACGCTTGGCTATGGAGCCGTCACGATGAATCCTGGCAGAATTTGCGTCGCTATAGCCGGAAAGGATTGATTCGAGTCGCGCGCTCGGCGGGATGGAAAGTAGAGTATACCAGTTTCTTCAACACGGTTTTATTCCCGGCGATCGTGTTGGCGCGCCTGTTCCGATTTTCCCCCGCGCACCATCAAACCACCGATCAATCCCTGCCCTCTCCGGGGTTGAACCGTTTGTTAACTTTTCTGTTCGCGAGCGAGCGCCATCTCGTCGGGCGGGTCGCCATTCCTTTCGGGGTTTCCCTGCTATTGGTAGCCACCAAAGAAGAAAGTTAAGTTTTTCCCGAAATCTCGGAATGCGGAGAAGTTCTCCCGGCATAATTCTAGATAATTAGCCAAGAGTAACGCCGTGTTCGAGAGAGGACGACCTCTCGCGGGTCTTGGCCAGAACTCGGAAAACGCGGGCGGCCTTCTCTTTTAACCGGGAGCGACCGGTTCGTTCTCTACCCCGGTAGAGGGGGGCGGCGGGTTAGGGGTCGTCATCGATCCTCGATCGCCCGTCTCCGCGATTCCCGGTAGATCGGATACCCGAGCGATCGGCCCTCGCCGGGTATCTTCCTCGATCGAGCGGGAAACTCGCGAGAACCCCCTCGCTCCAGTACTCGAAAAATCAGGTTTTTCCAGGATATTTTTCTGGAGAAAATCGCTATAATTAGGGGCGCAATATCCACCCAAAACCTCACGGTCGGGAAGCCTCATTTCCAACCCTAATTTTTAGTCCCGGTAAAACAGTATATGTTACTCAAAGACCCGATCGTATCCATTCTAGTGACTATACGGGACGAGGAAAAAACCATCGGTTTCTTTATAGAAACGATGGCCGAACTCGTTCCCTCCCTGGTTCATAACTACGAGATTATCCTGATCGACGACGGCTCTCGGGATCGAACCGTAGAGATCGCTACCGATTACGCCGAGCGGGATATGAATTTGCGGCTAATCGTCCTATCGAGACATTACGGCCACGAGATCGCGGTAACCGCCGGATTAGAGCAAGCCATCGGCGATTACGTCCTGTTAATCGATACCGCGGTCGTGAACTTTCCCGATATTATCCCCCGCCTCCTGGAGAAGATCGTCGGGGATCGGCTAGACGTGGTGTACGCGGCCGACATCTCGCGTACCCTGCAATCCCCGCTCCGGCGAGTGTTCGGTCGCTTCTCCTATGGCTTGATCTCCCATCTGACCAAGTTCGAGATGCCCGTCGATGCCAGCCCGTATCGGGTGCTGAACCGGCAGACGGTGAACGCGCTCACCGCCCTCAAGGAACACAACCGTTACTTGAAAATCCTCTACGCCTACGTGGGTTATCGCATCGGCTCGATCCCGTTCCGATTTCCCGAGCGATCGTCGCGCGTCCGCTCGGGATGGTTGGCGACGATCGGCCGGGCCCTGGACGCGAGCTTTTCGTTTTCCACCCTTCCCCTACGCTATATGTCCCTGATGGCGATCTCGATCAGCGGGATGTTGATGCTCCTGGCCGGGTACGTGCTCGTCGAGAAATTCTGGTCGGATACCCCGATCGCCGACGGCTGGACTTCACTGATCTTTATTATTTCCCTGCTGTTTTCCGTACTATTTTTCTTCTTAGCCCTGTTATCGGAATACATCGGCCGTATCCTCATCGAAACCAAGAAACGGCCTTTATACTATATCCGGCAGGAGATCGGCGGAACCCAGTTCCAGATCCGGAGTATCGTCGATCGGGTGTGAGGGGGATCTTCGAGGCGGGGAGCGGGATCGAATTTCTCGCGCCCTCCGTTTTTTCCGGTCTAAAAATTTCAAAAAGTAGAGTGATACAGAATAAATATCTCTTTTCTGAAATTTTTGGATTTTTTATCCTTCCTTTTTCCGCTTGACTCCTGTATTCTTTCTCGTTCAGAACTTTTGAAATTCGCGCGTAGATCTATGGAAACGGGAAAGCTTTACGATATCGCCGCGATCGGCGCGGGTTGGTTCGGCGCCCGGAGCGCGATCGTGCTGGCCGGACTCGGTTATCGGGTCGCGCTGGTCGATGCCGGCGACTTTCCCCTCCAGAGAGCTTCCTACGCTAACCAGTCGCGGATTCACAACGGCTATCACTATCCTAGAAGCCTGATGACCGCGCTCGGATCGCATCGGTACTACGATCGATTCAAGCGGGACTACGCCGAGTGTGTGATCGACAATTTCCGCCATATTTACGGGATAGCCGCCGGGAACTCCAAATGTAACGCGTTTCAGTTCGAGAAATTCTGCGCGACGGTGGGAATTCCCCTGGCTTCGGCCCCGCGGGAGTTTCAGTATTTAGTGAAGGACGAAATGTTCGATGGACTGTACCTCGTCGAAGAAGCGACCCTGGACACGCGAAAACTGGGGGAAGCGATCGCCGCTCAGTTGGCGGCGGTCGAGCGCGCCGACTACCATCGCTATTATTTCTGCGAGCGATTGGAGATCGAGTCCGATCGGGTGATCTTGCACGGGAAAAACGCCCGGACGGGGGAAACCCGAGAACCGATCGCCGCCCGCGGGGTACTGATCGCGGGGTACGCGGGCAGTAACGCTCTACTATTAAACAGTCAGCTTTCCCCCCTGAAGCTGAAGACGGAAATCGCCGAGATCACCCTAGTGAAAGTCCCGCCCCCTTTCCAACCCTACGGCATCACGGTGATGGACGGGGCGTTCTTTTCCTGTATTCCTTTCCCCGCGAAAAACTGCTGGTCTTTGACCCACGTTCGCTACACGCCCCATGTTTATTGGGAGGTAGATGGGCGCTCTGGAGAGTCGGACGAGGAGATCTATCGCGAGTACCGGCGCCGGGTAAAAACCCGGTTCCCGTTCATGCGGAACGATTCGGCGCGATTCGTTCCCTGTCTGGGGGAGGTGGAGTATCTCGGCTCGCTGTACGAACTCAAAACCGTGCCGATCAAGCACGAGAACGATGATGGACGACCGATTCTCTGCCAGATCCACCACGGACAGCCGGGGGATTTCGAGCGAGGCCCGTTCGTTTTCTCCGTCCTCGGCTCCAAACTCGACAGTATTTACGAGTGGGAAAGTATTCTCGCGTCGATGTTTTCCTGAAACCTACGCGCGGAATTGAAAAATTGTCATGTGGTTAGAGAGTCAGGAGTCAGGAGCCAGGAGTCAGGAGTCAGGAGCCAGGAGTCAGGAGTCAGGAGTCAGGAGTCAGGAGGAAGAACCGGATAAAGAATTTTATAGATAATAATCGCGAGAAATCCCTATCGATCTTGTAAAACTCCTGCTTTTTGGAATTTTTGGAGTTTCAAAATTGTACAAAAGGTCTCCGATCCTAGTTCCGTTTCCCGTTTAGACTCCACCAGACGCGAACCACGTCCTGAAGGGCCTCGTAGATCAGACCGAACTTCGCTCCGGTGGCTACTCCGGTCTCTCGGGGACGGGTCTCCACCACGCAAGCGGTGACGCGATAACCGGCCCGGGTGGCCCGGATAATCCGCTCGGCCTCGGTGAAAGGGGAAAGGGAAACGAGCGGGAAACGATGGACGATCTCCCGTTTGACCAGCTTGACCGCGCCCGCGTCGTAGGTTTTCACCCCGAACACCCAGCGACAGATCCGGTTATAGCTATCGGACACGAATTGACGGTACCAGCCGTAATTTTTATTCCGGCGTTTGGCGATGACAATATCGTAATCTTCGGTTAGGCGGAGGAGATCGAAGAGGCATTCGGTCGGCCACTGGCGATCGGCATCGTTGAGAAAGATAAAATCCTTCGTGCCGGAATGGTAGAGCAGTTCGTAGGTGTAGCGCATCCCTTGGTTCGGGACGTTGTGAAACACTTTCAGGGTGGGGATCGTTCGATCGAGTTCATCGACGATCTCCGCCGTCCCGTCCCGCGAACCGTCGTTACAGACGAGGATCTCGTAATCCAATCCGGAAGCCTCCATAATTTGATAGGCTTCCTCTAGCACTTCCCGGATCACCGCCGCTTCATTGTAGGCGGGAAAACAGACCGATACACTTGGATACTGCATAATTCCGCTATTTTAAAATTTCTCGAACCGATTGACAGACGATATCGACCTGTTCTTCCGTCATTTCCGGGAATAACGGTAGGGATAATTCCTCTCTCGCCACCCGTTCGGCCACGGGAAAATCTCCCGCTCGATAGCCGAGATCGCCGTAACCGGGTAGGAGATGAACCGGGGTCGGATAGTGAATATTGGTTTGAATGCCGCGTTCGGCCAGCTCGTGACGGAGCCGATCCCGTTCGGGGGTAAGGGTGGCGTAAATATGATAGGCGTGTCGAGCGTAGTCCATGACCGCCGGCAGGACTAGACCACTATCCGCCAGACCCCGATCGTATCGGGCCGCGAGTTCCTGTCTCGCCCGCGTCCATTTTTCTAGATAACGGAGCTTAACCGCCAGAACCGCGCCATGAATGGCATCCATGCGATAGTTATAGCCCTTGAGGACGTGGTTGTATTTTCCGTCCTGTCCCCAGTCGCGGAGGATACGGATCGTTCGGGCGTACTCCGGGTTATCGGTCACGACCATTCCCCCCTCGCCGCAGGCCCCGAGGTTCTTGCCGGGGTAGAAACTGAAACATCCCATCTCGCCGAGGCTTCCGGCCGGTCGATCGCGGTAGCGGGCCAGATGGGCCTGGGCTACATCCTCGATGACGAGAAGACCGTGCCGGCGGGCGATCGCTAGGATCGGGTCCATATCCGCCGGTTGACCGTAGAGGTGAACCGGGACGATCGCTCTCGTCCGGGGGGTGATCGCCGCCTCGATGCGGTTCGGGTCGAGGGTATAGGAACGGGGATCGATATCGACCAACACCGCCCGCGCCCCCGTGTAACCGATGGTGGCCACGGAAGCCACGAAGGTCATCGGGACGGTGATCACCTCGTCTCCCGGGCCGATCCCGGCGGCGAGAAACGCTAGATGTAGGGCGCTACTCCCAGAATTGAGGGCGATCGCGTACTTAACCCCCACTTTGTCGGCGAAAGCTTCCTCGAAGGCTTCCACTTCCTCCCCCAAAATAAATTGGGTACTATCGATGACTCGGGCGATCGCCTCGTCGATTTCCGTCCGGATCGAGGCGTGTTGAAGTTTTAGATCGAGAAAAGGAATCATGTAAACCCCCGAATATCTAGATTGAACGCGCCGATCTGCCCGATTATAGGCTCCTTGACTTTTCCCAACATCAAACGTAGCATGAACGGGAATCGAAGATTTTGTTATATGTCCACGGATACGTCCCCTCTACAAACGCCGCTCGCTCGTCTCCGATCGATCTCCCCGAAAGCTTGGGAGATCGGGGCGGTGATCGTTATCCTCCTTATGGCGCTTGTCATCAATGCCCGAATGCTCCGATACGGACTGACCGGATTGGGCGACCTGCGCTGGCATATCACCTGGATTCAACACTTTTCGCACCAGATCGCCGAGGGCATTCTCTATCCCCGCTGGCTGGCGGGAACGAATTTCGGCTACGGTAGCCCTACTTTCGTGTTCTACCCACCCCTGGTCTATTACATCGGTTCCGTCTTTCAATTACTCGGATTCGGGATTGAAGGGACGATGAGCGCCGTTTTTACCCTGGCGGTTGTTCTGTCGGGGTTATCTTTTTACGTCTACGGACGGAGTAAGTGGAATCGTGCCGCCGCTCTAGGGGGCGCTCTTTTTTATATGACCACCCCCTATCTTTTCGGTATCCTCGGGGGGGGAGCGTTAGCCTCCCTGTTCGGGTTCGCCTGGATACCGATCGGGGTGTGGACGATCGATCGGGCGATCGATCGCCCCCGGTGGCGGGTCGGTCTCGCTTTTCTGTGGATGCTGGTGGCGTTAACCCATACCCCCAGCCTACTGATCTACGCCATCGCGGGGGGACTGTACACGCTGATCGCGGGCTGGCGGAAATCCCCGCGAACGGCGATCGAGACCCTGGTTTTCATGGCGCTCGGTCTGGCGATGGCCGGTTTTTACCTACTTCCCGCGGTTCTCGAACAACGCTTCACCAGCGTGGAGTATATTATCGATTTTTCCCCCTACTACCTGCATTTTTTCGAGCTATTACGCGAGAATTTCCGCGAGCCGTTTTTCCGGGAATTGTCGATTTTCGCGACGTTGGCGGCGATCGCTCTCTTCCTCAACCGGGAGAAACCCGATCGGAAATGGCAGGTCATCGGCGCGCTGGTGGCGATGGGCGTAACTTTATTCTTGCTCAGTGATTGGTCTAGCTGGATCTGGCAGGCGAGTTCGCTTTTGCGGAAACTGGAAAGACCGCCGCGTATTATCGTTATCCTCTACTTCGCGGCCGCCGCCCTGTACACGATGGCGATCGACGCGTTGCTACAAAAGCGCCGGGCTTGGAAATTTTTCGTCCTGACCCTGATCGCCCTGACGATCCTCTTCAACTTACGCGTCGGTCTCCAGTCTCTTGCCACCGCTCCCGCCCTACACAGCCCCACCCAGGGTAAAGTATTTATCCGCGAGTGGCTGGAAATCATGTTGCGCGATCCTTTTAGCGATAAATTGGTCGATGTTCCCGAGTACCGTCCCCCGATCCCGCCACGGGGCGATTATCCTCCCTTTACCCGCGAGCGATATTCCGATTCGGGAATCCCGTTAACCTCCGCCGAAGATCGAGCGCGAATCCCCCTTCCCGTTCCCGAGATCGGTCAACCTCGGGTTTCGCTCATCGATGGCCGGGCGAGATTCGAGATCGAGAAGTGGGACAGTTATTTCCGGCGTTTGAAAGTGGAGGCGACTACCCCCGCCACCCTACGGGTACGACTGTTTTATTATCCCGCCTGGCGCCTGTCCGTGAACGGTCAATCCCGTCCTCTGGAAAAGGCCGACGATGGAACCGTACTGGTTAAAGTGGAACCGGGGACTTCCACGGTAGAGCTATCCTACGGGCTAACGGACGCGTTGATCGCGGGAATCGCGATCGCTTTCGGTTCGCTCTCGATCGTTCTCGGTTACGGTTTCTTTCTCTGGAAAAAAACTCGATCGGTTCGGCTCGATCGGGTCCGATAGAATTTCGAGAGTCTATCCCGTCCCCGGCGATCGATTCGGTAATAACGTCAGAGGAGGCAGAAGGCAGTAGGCGGGAGGTGGTTTTTTGGAGAAAAGTAGGGGCGTAAGGCCGAAGCCCCTACGACTGGCAAAAACTTTTCTCCTTACAGCCCTTTTCATAACTAAGAGGTACAATAGCAACAATGAGTAAAATAGTTC
>NZ_JBAFSM010000086.1:0-13145 GCF_036688125.1 Pannus brasiliensis CCIBt3594
GGAGTCAGGAGTCAGGAGTCAGGAGTCAGGAGTCAGGAGTCAGGAGTCAGGAGGCTTTTAGCTATCAGCGTCCGGCTATCAGCTATCAAGAGGCGAGTTTTTTAGCCTGAGCTACTATTTAAGAGCGATTAGCTGAATGCTGACCGCTGACCGCTTTTCGGGAAAAAAGTTGTAGATCACAAAAAAATGTGTTATGATAAAAAGTCTGGCTAACGCCAAAGACAGCAGGTGCGAGATAGCTTAAATACCCTGCCGAGGTGAACGCGAGAAAACGAGGAATAGTTTCCGAAAACGGGGGAAATCTGAAGATTTCCATCCCGATCGAACGCGAATCCTTCTTCTCCAAACCCCGGCGCTACGAGGGGTTATTTTTGTGCCTGTTGAACCTATCCCCGAAGCGCAGGAGGTGAGACACGGATGGGGAGAAGCAGAGAAAGTAAAGGAGCGATCCTAGAGGAATTGAAAGATTCTCTAGCCGGATCGCAGTTAGCGATGGTAATCGACTACCAAGGCTTGACCGTAGCCGAAATCAGCGCATTACGCGGGAAATTGCGCCCGACCGGGACAATTTGCAAGGTGACGAAAAACACCCTGATGCGCTTGGCGATCGGCGACGATCAAGAATGGAAGCCGATGACAGAACTCCTGTCGGGAACCTCCGCCTTTTTACTCGTCAAAGACGACATCGGCGGCGCGTTCAAAGCTTACCAAGAATTCAAGAAGGAGAGCAAAAAGACCGAGTTTCGCGGTGGCGTGATGCAAGGTCAACTCCTGACGGAAGACCAGATTAAATCGATCGCCGACCTACCGCCGAAAGAGGTTTTACTAGCCCAGGCCGCCGGCGCGATCAACACGATCGCCACCAAACTGGCCCGCTCGATCAACGAGGTTCCTTCCTCGGTCGCCAGAGGGGTCAACGAGGTTCCGGCCTCCCTCGGTCGCGTCGTTCAGGCGATCGCCTCCAAAGAAGCCGCCTAATCGCGGAAGGAGCCGGGAGTCAGGAGTCAAATGGTTTATTCCCGGAGACTTCGACCCTCCGAACCCTACTTCGCATCTCTAAAAATCACCTTTTTGACCGATTTTTCTAACCATTCAAGGAGATTCCATCATGTCCGCCGCTGTTGATACCATTCTCGAACAATTAAAATCCCTCACCCTGCTCGAAGCCGCCGAATTAGTCAAAGGCATCGAGGAAACCTTCGGGGTTAGCGCCGCCGCTCCCGTCGGGGGTATGGTGATGGCCGCCGCTCCCGCCGCCGGTGGTGGTGCCGCCGCTCCCGCCGAAGCCGCCGAGGAGAAAACCGAATTCGACGTGATCCTCACCGAAGTTCCCGCCGACAAGAAAATCGCGATCTTGAAAGTGGTTCGCGAGATCACCGGCCTCGGACTCAAAGAAGCCAAAGACCTCGTGGAAGCCGCTCCCAAAGCGCTCAAAGAAGGCACCAACAAAGACGATGCCGAAGGGATCAAGAAGAAACTCGAAGAAGCCGGCGCTAAAGTTGACGTGAAATAGTTTTCATCGTCTAAATACTAAAAAATTGTTAAATCGGGAGCTTTATCGAAATCCTCCCGATTTTTTGCTATTCAGAATACCCGCTTGTCGAATTCCCCTTTTGTACCTCTTGCCTCCTGCCTCCTGCCTCCTGCCTCCTGCCTCTTGCCTCCTGCCTCCCGCTCCCGCCCTCTACCCTTTTCGCCGAAAAACCCCTTTCCTGATATCATGGGGATATAACCGCAATTTTTAGGACGATCTCCAATGGAAAGTGTCGCTTACATTCTGGTGTTAACGATGGCTCTGGCCGTACTTTTCTTCGCGATCGCTTTTCGCGAACCCCCCCGGATTCAAAAGTAAATCGTTAACTTTCTTTCAAGTTAATCCTTTTTTCGAGCCGCCCACTTTTTTCGTCAGAAGAAAGGGTCTCGGCTCAACTTTTGCATTTTAAGGTTCTCTCTCCCCGCGTGACCGCCTATGCAATGTCCCTACTGTCAGAATACCGATAGCCGGGTTTTGGAGTCCCGTTCCTCCGAAAACGGCCAGAGCATTCGCCGCCGTCGCGAATGCCTGCAATGCAAGCACCGATTCACCACCTACGAGCGTATCGAGTTCGTTCCCATCACCGTGATGAAAAAAGACGGGAAACGGGAATCGTTCGATCGATCCAAACTCCTGCGGGGTATCGTGCGCGCCTGCGAGAAAACGGGGATCTCCCACAACCGGCTAGAGGAGATCGTCGACGATATCGAATCCCGACTCCAACAGGAACCGCGGCGGGAAGTTACCAGTCACTCGATCGGGCGGTTGGTGCTAGAGTACCTGCGCCACGAATCGGAAGTGGCTTATTTGCGTTTCGCATCGGTTTACGGCAATTTTCAGGGAATTCGCGACTTTATCGAAACCCTCGCCGATCTCCAGTCCCCGGAATCCGATCGTTCCCGTCTCGATCGATCGTACTCCGAAGATCCCGGCGCGGTCATCTCGCCCTGAAATTCTTTCCCTCAAATATCCTCGAAAATCGGTTATAATAAAGAGTCCGTGATCTGATAACGGGCAACGAGCGATCGTCTATATTTTTTTCGATAAACCCCTCCCGGCTAACCGCCGACGGGGAAACGGGGCGCCACAGTTCGCCCTCTAGGGTTCGCCTAGAAACGATCCGCGAAGAATCCTACCGAGCGAAGTAGAAACTGAAAATTAACAGGAGGAAAATAACCTACGGAGAGAACTCTTAGGGAAATACAACGTACATGACTCAAAAAACCGCTAACCCCAAAAATATTGGCTTTACCCATGAAGATTTTGCCGCCCTTCTAGACAAATACGATTATCACTTCAGTCCTGGGGATGTGGTCGCCGGGACGGTTTTCAGCATGGAACCGCGCGGGGCGTTAATCGACATCGGCGCGAAAACCGCCGCTTTCATTCCCATCCAGGAAATGTCGATCAACCGGGTGGACGATGCCGACGAGGTTTTACAGGCGAACGAAACCCGCGAGTTTTTCATCCTCACCGATGAGAACGAGGACGGACAGTTAACGCTGTCTATCCGTCGGATCGAGTATATGCGCGCCTGGGAACGCGTGCGCCAGCTACAGCAAGAGGACGCGACCGTGCGGGCGAGCGTTTTCGCGACCAACCGGGGCGGCGCGCTGGTCAGAATTGAAGGATTGCGGGGTTTTATTCCCGGTTCTCACATCAGCACCCGGGAAGCGAAGGAAGATTTAGTCGGTCAAGAATTACCCCTGAAATTTTTGGAAGTCGATGAAGACCGCAACCGTTTGGTGTTGAGCCATCGCCGCGCCCTGGTCGAACGCAAGATGAACGGCCTGGAAGTGGGACAGGTGGTGATCGGTTCGGTCCGCGGCATCAAACCCTACGGCGCGTTTATCGATATCGGTGGTGTCAGCGGTCTGCTCCACATTTCGGAAATCTCCCACGACCATATCGATACACCGCATAGCGTCTTCAACGTGAACGACGAGTTGAAGGTGATGATCATCGATCTCGACGCGGAAAGAGGTCGTATCTCGCTCTCGACGAAACAGTTAGAACCGGAAGCGGGGGATATGCTGAAAAATCGCCCGTTAGTGTTCGAGAAAGCCGAGGAAATGGCGGCGAAGTACCGCGAGAAACGTCTAGCGGAAGCGGAAGGTCGTCCCGCCGCGGTAGTCGAGGAAATCATCGAGGTTCCCCCCGCGCTGGAGGAGGAAGAACTCGCGCTCGCGGCCGCGGAAGAGTAAATCCGCTGTTTCGATTATCTAGGAAACCCGCTCTCGATCGAGGGTGGGTTTTTCGATCGGGTTTTCGTCGATCGAAAAGCTTGACAGGCTTTTTTAGTCTTGATGTTTGAGTAAATAATCCTCTGCCATCAGCTTGAGTTTATCGCCCTCTAGAATAATTCGATCGATAAAGTCTTTCATTTCTAAATACGGTTGACGGGCATCTTTTTTCTCTCTCTCGATACTTCTGCGAGTTTCTGCCCTAATCCGTCCAGCCCATTTGTGCTTTCCGAAAAGATCTAATCCGACCGATAATACACTATCGGAATAGGCTTGACTCGCTTGCTGATTAATATTCCGAATCTCGGCGTTAATTTCCTTTTTGATGGCTCTAAGCTGTTTTTGAGCCAAATTAATCTGCTTGATCTGTAACTTCACCGACTTTGGATTGTCTAGAGTCAAGGTGATTTTAGAGATGATTTCTTGAATATCTAAATTATCCATAAATTTAGTTTACTTAACGATATTTAACATTTTTAACCCTCTCAAATCCAAACACTTTATTGATTTAAAAATTCACCGATCCACTTAATTGTAGCTGTCAGGAAATCGAAAGCAAATTGATCATGAATCTGGTCGGTTAGATTCTGTTTTAGATTGTGTTTGATGGAGTCCGAAAATTCATAATAATATTCTAGAGTTTTTTCTCTGTTGATTTTCTTTGCTTTTTCAAAACACTCCAGAGCTATAAAGTATCCGTACAGAAAACTATAAAGCCATCCTTTATGGAACCACGAGTAAATATGCTCAGGATCTTGTTTTAATGCTATATCAAAATCGGCTAGTGCTTCCTGGAGCCGTTGTTGCTTCTGTTTGACTAAACCTCTGTTAAAATAGCTTTGGGCGGAATTCGGATCGAGTTTTACAACACGCTCAAAATCAACAAGAGCTTCTTGAAGTTTTTCTAAATTTAAGTAAGCCGATCCACGATTAATATAAGGTTGAATATTATTTGCGTTGATATTTATTGATCGATTATAATCCTCGATAGCTCCCTGAATATCTCCCAGTGCTAGACGGGCAATGCCTCTATTATTATATGCCTCGTCAACCCTGAAATTCTCATGTATTATATTCGTATAAATTTCAATAGATTCTTCAAAATCTTTTTGTACATAATAAAAACCAGCTTTCGCCAACATAAATAGATAAGTGATTTGCTGAATTTTATCTGGTGGTTGATTGTTTTTCAATAATTCTCGAACATCTTCAAAAGCCACCTCGGAAAAATAATCAGAAAGCGTCATTCCTATAGCAAAGTTTGAAATAGCTTCTGTCTCTTCGTCTATAAGTGAGTAAGCGAAACCTCTTTTTATATAAATTTCTTCATCTCTAAATTCATATTCATCTACTTCTATCGCAGAATTATAATCGGATATTGCTCGTTTAAACTCGCCAATCTCTAAAAATAAATTACCTCTGGCTAAACGAGCAAAATAATCTCCAGAATGAATGTTGAATGCTTGAGTATAATCCTCGATAGCCTGTCGTTTTTCTCCGATTTTTCCATAGATCTCACCTCGCTCAATATAAGCAAAGTAATGATCGGGTTCGAGATATAGGGCTTTGCTGAAATTTTCTATCGCATCTTGATAATTTTCTTTTTGCTTATGTTCTAAGCCAATTTGATAATATTCTTCAGCATCTATTTTGAGAGAATACGAGGAATCGACAACATCAAGCTTTTTAGCTAATTCTAATCCCTTTTTTACAATATCTGATGAATATTTAGAGATAGATTGCTTATTTGACAAAATCATATCTCGATCATTCTCGCTCATGACTTCTAAAGCTCCATTTTTGCTTTTAACTCGTTTAACCTTTGTTGAGCTTCCGAAATTTGCTCGTCTAGATGTCGCGCCATATCGGCCAGTAGATCCTGTCCTAACTCCCGCGCGCTTATTATGCGATTTCTTAACTGATAGAGATCCGTTTCCTCTAATAACAGAATTTCCTTCTCTATCTCGCTCAATCGCTGACGACATTGGGAGATTTTGCGGATCACGCGAATTAATTCGGCCGCTATCCCTTCTCCCTGCACCGATTCCGGGCTACTTTCCCAATTCTGTAAAATGGCTTGTAACTTTTCCTCGTCTCCCGATTCGTAGGCTTGATTCGCTTCTACCATTAACTGTTGTCGGCGAGCTTTTTCCGCTTCATCGGTGACTAAATCGGGGTGAATCCGTTTCGCTACTTCTCGATATAGCTTTTTGAGACTGTCCGAGGGGCGAAAATCTCTCGATGTCTCCAGATAAGCCATATACTCGGTAATCTGTTCCTCGATACGCTCTAACTCGGCGTAACGACTGCCGATGATCCGCGTGTACTCGCGCTCGAAAGTATTTAATTCGGCGGTTAGAGTGGTTAGATCTAGCTCTTTCTGAACTAATTCCGTCTCTAAGCCCGATAATTCGAGTTTTTTCCTCTCTAATTCCTCGTCTTCCGGGCTTCGCCGAGAGACTAAACCGCTACTCATCTTCGTGTTCTCATCCGAGTTTACAGGGTGACTAGATTAGGATTCCCGGAACGCGCTAAAAATTTTCACTTGATGGAAAAATTCGGGAGACTCGATCGCTCTCCCCCTACCACGATAATCGAAACCTAGGCTCTAGACTCGATCGATCGAACGCGAATCAATCGAGTCGATCGAACCAAGCGTCTACCTCCGATCGGGCGGTAAAATCTAATAAAGCCTCCCCTAAATCCTCCAATCGATCGAGCGATAAGTTTTGAACTCGCTCTTGCCACTCGATCGGAACAGAACCGAATCTTTTCCCGAGAAGACGTAGCACGAGAGCGATTCCCTCTTCCCGTTTCCCCTCGGCTTTCCCCTCGGCTTTTCCCTGGGCTTTTCCCTCGGCTATAATCTCTTGATAGATCACGGATTCCCGCATAAGTTCTTGCCTCAACAATCTTTCAATTACTTCTTTTTCTAAGAGCAATCCCGCTAGAATCGCCGTGGACGCGGCCACGTTACTCTGTTGCCGACGATTTTCGATTCCCTCGATTCTTCGAGCTACTTCCCCTAACGTTCTCTCGCGATCCTCGCTCCGGCTTAAAACCGCTAGAGGTAATAATCCCGGTGATTGCCAGAAAACTTCCTCGGGTTGTTCCCAAAGACGGATGACTCGAAATTCGTGACGGGTTCCGGGAATTTCAAAACTCTGCCAGTACACCAATTCCGAACGACTGGGTTTGAGGTAAATGACTACCTGTTCCATCCGTCGGTCGGGGTAGCGACGGTACACCCGTAAGCGATAGTCCGCCATGCGAAAGGGAATATCGGGACGGGGTTCGGTTTGAAATTCGATGTGTAGTACCACTTCCGGGGCGGCTAAAAGAATCAACGCGTCGGCCCGGAGCGGTTCTAGGGATAACTCGTTCGGACTCAGGCGCGTCAGGGATACAGGTTCTCCCAGTAACCACCGGGCGAAATCGTCGCTGAAACTTTCCGCCAGAAATTGGCAGATGTTATCGTACATGGATCGATTATAGGGCGATCGCCCGGTTCTCGCTCTTTATCCCCCTACCACGATAACCAAACCCTGGGAACGATCGAACCCCGTCCGGTCATTTCCCCGCGTAATAAATGCCAGATGGCGACGAACCATCCCCGGACTTCCGCGGTGGAATCGCCCCGATAACGGCAGAGAATCCCGTCTCCTAGGGTGCGGGTGACTCCCATCTCCCCGATCGGGGAAAAATCGCGAATTTTCTCGATAATTATTTCGGGAACGGGTTTACCGATATAGAGTAACGTCCCGACGATCGCTTTCCCGTTTAATCCGGCATATCCCTCGATCGCGTCCCCCCCAGGTAAGAAAGCTCGATCGATCCATAACGGCTTTCCCTCGCGCCAGATTTCCAGATTCGATCGCCATTCTCCCGATAAAAACCGTTCCCCGCGCGCGCTACGTCCGAAACGGGTAATTTCCCACCCCAACCAACTCGCGTCCGGCGCTAACTCTATTTTCATATCCTGTTGGAACCGCGCGCCATCGAAGACGATCGATTCCTGGGGTAGCCATTCCAAACTCGCGCCGGCTTCTATTTTTACCTCGATCGATTGTCGCGCCGTCTGTCCGTTACTGCGATAGAGCTTGCTGGCGGACGCGGTGGTAATCAGGGCGTTGCTGGACGGTTGCAGGTGAATTCGCGTATCGAGAAGATCGCCGCCGACGATGCCCCCCGCGGTATGTAGGATAACCGTGTGACAGACCGCATCCCCCTCCGGGTAGAAAGGACGCTGGACTTTAAACGGCGCGACCGCGAACGCTCGATCGATCCGGGTACGTTGTTGTTGATAACTGTAATCTAAGGCTACACTGCCTCGCCACATCTCGCGTCACTCTCCCACCATATTTTCGAGCAGTTGGCGGTAATTTTCTTTACTGAGGGTAATTTTCACCTCGATCTGTTGCTCTCTATCCCGCACGAGGAGAATATAGTTATTTTCCGTCATTTTGCCGACGATCAGGGGATCTTCGCACTCGATTTTCTGATAGACGAGATGGGGTTTCGCGAGACGGATGACCAATTTCGGCTGGGATTGCGGGTAAATATACAATTCCTCCGCCTCCGTGTCCAGAACTAGCTGTTTCGGGGTCATACTCCGTTCGTCGGCGAAGGTGGATTTATGCCAGTACAGGGTGATTCCCCGCACTTGAGGCATCTGAACGAGGAATTTCTCGTCGAATCCTTGCGGTTCCCAGTCGATGTCGTCTACCGTCCCGTTATCGGGAATTAAACGCTGTTGCCAGAAAATTTCTTTTAGGTTCAAATCTTGCCACCATTGCCCGATCGAGGCGAAATTCTCGGCGTTCGCGGGGTTTGTGCTGTTCTGTTGCCAGACGATCGGGTTTACCATAGTTTTACGATAGGGTATCGGGTTCACCGGGAAAAAAATCTTCGGCGATTATATTTTCCCACGGGTACGGGCGCTCGACGGGAAAGGTGCGATCGCTTAAGTTCGTTTCTCCCATCGCTAGATCTCTCGCGTCGTGATAGGCTTCCGATAACGCTTCCTCGATATAGGAGTTAAGGCTAGGATTCGCCTTGAGTAATCGTAAAATATCGCGACGCTGTAACCGAATCGTCGCCAACCAACTACGGCTACGTTTTCGGGGTTGGTACTCCCATTTTAGTAAATGGGCGAGCAGGACACCTAGGCGATTCCGAAGTTCTTGGCGTTGTTGTTTTCCCAAGGATTCGATCTCCTCGATGAGATTTTCCACGTCAATTCGATTCCACTGCCGCTCGCGTAGTAAATCCGCCTGTTCTCGCGTCCAAGCGTGAAAATCTTTTTCATAAAGGCTGGAAATCGAGGTTTCTAAGTGCATGGAATCTTTGAAAATGGCTCGATCGAAACTTCCTTCATTATGGCGCGGGTTCGGTTCGATCGACCCCGGCGCGCTATCTCCGTAACCCGGCGAGAGATGATAGGCTTATCCTATCGCTATCGGGTGTATCCGTTCGTCCGATGTAGAGAGTCTGGTAGTCAGAAGGCAAAACGGGGAATATTTTTCGCCGGATGTCTCGGAAGACTGAAAAATAACGGTAAGTCTCGCGCGTTGGCTAACGATCGTCGTATGCTGATGGGAAAAGAGCGATGGCAATTCACGGGGATAACCGATGGGAATTCTGAAAATACGGCAAAGGATCGCGTTATGTCTCGTTTTCTTGCTCTTTTTTAGCTCGATCGCCACTCGAACCTCGTCCCAGATTCTCCCGCGACTATCCAACCCCCTCAATTCTTTGGGGCAAAGCGTGGGGAGGATGTCGTTAGCCGGGGATATCGAGTACACGCCCGTTTATCTGGATGGGGTCGCTTTATTCCGGATCGGTTCCCAGGATACCGTTTCGGCCGATTCGGACACGAGCGGATTATCGCCGGTGGAACGACGGGCCCGACGCGTGGAAAGAGCCTTTCAAAATATTCTTAATAATGGTTTCGATCCGAACACCCTGAGCGTGACGACGGCGACGCTCAATAATCAGACGGTTATTGTCGCTTCTGACGGTAAAACTTTACCCCAACAGGTTATTCTCACCGTCACCGAAATCGATGCCCTTCTCGACGCGTCTTCCCCGGAAGAACTGGCGCGTCAGTGGAGCGAGATTATCCGTCGGGCATTGATCGAAGCGTGGCGGGAGCGTCAGCCGGAAGCCAGACAAAGACAGTTTTTGACCGTCGCGATCGTTCTCGCGGGGATGATATTTCTCAGTTGGTGGCTGTACTGGTGCCACAAATTTTTGAAGAAGAATTTTAATGAACTGAAACAACAGATTAGCCGGCAATCTTCGGAAGTTTCCTCGCCCTCCGCCCTCACGCATCCCGCGATTTCCGAACCGCTAGAGGGTTCTCAAACTTTTCGCCAACAAGCGGATCTCCGGCAGAAATTATCCTTGAATATTCTCTGGAAAAGGCTCGTTCAGATCGGGGTAATTTTACTCTGGATCGGGGGTGTAGCCGCTATTTTATATATTTTTCCAGAAACGAGGCTAGAAGGACGGGATGTTTTCCGGATTCCTTTACGGCTATTCGCGATCTGGTTAGTTGTACTCTTACTCGCTAACGCGATTAACCTGTACGTCAATTATCGAATGCGAGAATGGGTAGAGGAGGGAGTGATTTTTTCGGAAAACTCGCAAAGGAGAGTCCTTCGCGCGCCCACTTTATTAGATATCTGGAGGGGAATTATCGTCTCCGTTGCCGTGTGTATCGGGATCGCTTGGTTTTTGATCTGGACGGGTTTTTCGTTCGGCTCGTTCCTGACGGGAGCGGGTTTAGTGGGTGCCGTTCTAACTTTTGTTTTCCAGAGTTTATTAAAGGACTGGGTGAACGGTTTTCTGATTGTTTTGGAAGACCAGTACGCGGTGGGCGATATGATTCAATTCGAGGGCTTTATCGGTATCGTCGAGGAGATGAGTTTGCGCGCGACGCGATTACGGGCGCTGGACGGTCGATCGATCACGATTCCCCATAATCAGATTGTTTCCGCTCACAATTTAAGTCGGGATTGGTCGCGGGTTCATTTTACCATCGAGGTGGCTTATGAAACCGATCCGGACGTTGCGATCGAGTTGATGAAAGCGACCGCGTTAGAGATGGCGATCGATCCGCGATGGACGAAGGATATTATCGATCCGACGCAGATTATCGGGGTTAGTAAAGTTTCTAATGTCGGTATCGAGATCATGCTTTTAATCGTGGTGCAACGATTACGGCAATGGGATGTCGATCGAGAGTACCGTCGTCGTCTGAAACTGGCTTTCGACGCGAAAGGAATTCAAATCGGTATTCCCCAACAAAGTTTGTATTTAGCGGAAAATTACGATCTAGATCGTTTGAACTAAGACAGGATTTTAAGATTCTTTAAAAATGAAATCACTGTATTTATTTATCCTTTATTCTATAAGTAGAGGGTAGGAACTTTTCCTCTCGATCGATCATCCTTCGCTTCCGAGAGAGGAGAGGTGGCGAGTTGAAACAATTACGGAAACTAAAATTGAATTCGCTCGTCTCTAGGGAGAGAAGACAAGATTACAAACTCTAGAAAATGCGGAGGAATCCTAGAAATGCGTAAAATTTTTTCGGCTTTATTGTTAGCGGGTTTAGTCGGCGCGCCCGCGTTGATATCGATACCGGCATGGAGTGAAGTCCGGAGCCAACGGATTCAATTCCAGCGGGGACAATCCGGGACAACCCTCCAAGGTAAAATTAAAGGAGATGGGAGCGTTGATTACTTGATCAACGCTAGAGCGGGACAGACGATGAAGGTACAATTAAACACCGACAACGGGGGAAATTATTTTAATATTTTTGAACCGGGAAAAGTACCGGGGAGGGATGCCGCTTTATTCATCGGCGAGACCAATGACAATCAATTTGAGGGAAAACTGCCGACAACGGGTGACTATAGAATACAGGTTTTTCTGATGCGGAGCGCGGCGCGTCGGAACGAAACGGCGAACTATAAATTACAGATCGAGATCACGGGAAATCCGAGCGGTGATGCTAAAGTTCCGGGAACCAATTTTCACGCGACGGGGGAGATTCCCTGTTCGATGGGAAACGGACAACCGACGAGATCTTGCCCTTTCGGTGTGACGCGTAAGGGCAATGGAACCGCCGAGGTAACGGTTAAGAAACCGGACGGACGGAGCCGCGTGATTTTCTTCGAGAAAGGGAAAGCGATCGGTTACGATAGGAGTCAGGCTAATTCCGGTGCGTTCAGCGTTTCTAAAGATAGCGATCTCTCGATTATTCGGATCGGGAAAGAGCGTTACGAAATTCCCGACGCGGTGGTTTTCGGGGGCTAACATGAACCGTGGCGGCGGATTCGTCGCCATCGTTATTATTACTCTCGATCCCGGAGTTCTATCGATTTCTAATTGAAAATCTTCTCTCCCGCTCACGATAAAATCTCTAGAGATAGTTTACGTTCGATCGAGGGAATCACGGGAAAATTTGTAACGAGAGCTTCGGTCATCGGGTGGCGTAAATCCTCCGTCGAACCGACATGATAGAAATGTTGTCGGGTGTGAACGGTAAATTCGAGAGAAGTCCAGTATTTTTCGATAAAAGGATTCGTTCTAAATTCATTTCCCTGCCAGGTCGAAAAAATAAATTTTCCCGTAAACTTCTTGAGTTCTATAATTAAATCTTCCTCGTCTTTTTCCGACCAAGAGTTATAATAATCAACGTGTCTACCCGCGTAGGGAGGATCGAGGTACAACATATCGGTCTCTTTGATCAGGGAAAAAGTATCTCGAAAATCGGCGGTTTCAAACGTCCAATCATTCTCGTGAATAATTGTATCGATCGTCCCGATCTGATTGACAATTTTGGTAACATACGCTCGGGCGAATCTTTCATCTTTTTTACAATAGGGAACGTTAAACTTTCCCCGTTTATTAAACCGCATTACCCCGTTAAAACAGGAGCGATTTAAAAACAAAAAATCGAGCGAGTTCGGATTCTCATTAAATCTTTCTCGGACTTCATAGTAATAATCCTTTCCTCTCTGCCGCAACCGTTCCCCGTTTTCCGTTAAAAACTCCCGCGCGATCGAGGCGGTGATCTGACGGGACTTTATCTCGTTGTAAAACCGAATAATATGTTGATTGGAATCGCGCAGTAACGCTTTTTTCGGTCGGAGATTAAACGCGACAACGCCCGAACCGCAGAAAGGTTCCACCCAGCGATCGAACTTTTCACTTTTTACTAATTCCAGAATTTCGCCGACAAGTTTAGTTTTGATACCTTGACACTTGATCGGCGGAACGATAACTGTTTTTTTCAGATTCTTCCTCCTAACTCCTGACTCCTGACTCCTGACTCCTGACTCCTGACTCCTGACTCCTGA
>NZ_JBAFSM010000087.1:0-11808 GCF_036688125.1 Pannus brasiliensis CCIBt3594
GCGAGGTCGAATTTCTGTTGTTGGTAGTAAAGATTCCCCCGATTGTTGTAAGCCATCGCGTCGCGGGGATCGAGATCGATCGCTTTCTTGTAATCGGCTAGAGCGAGGTCGGTTTGGTGTTGTTCGGCGTAAAGAAGCGCCCGATTGTTGTAAGCCATCGCGAATCGGGGATCGATCTCGATCGCTTGATTATAATCGGACAGAGCGAGGTCGGTTTGGTGCCAGTCGCTGTAAAGAAGCCCCCGATTGTTATACAAAACGGCGCGGCGAGCGAGATCGATCGCCCGATCGATCGCTTTTAACGCCTTATCATAGTGGTTTAAATTCTTTAAGGTTAAGGCTTTCTCGTTATAGAGGATAAAGTTTCCGGGAGAGATGGCGAGCGCGCGGTCGATAACCCTTAACGCGCTCTTGAAGTCTCCCACCCCGCGATAGATCACATTTTGCAATAGTAGGATACTGGCCTGAAATTTTTTTAAATCTGGATCGGAGGGAAGAGTGGCGAGCGATCGTTCTAACGCCTCGCTCGCCGGTAAATACCGTTCGAGATAGACTAACGCGATTCCCTTACCGTACCAAGCGAGAAAAACATTTTCCGGTCGGTTTTGGGCGATCGCGCGATCGAAGGCGGTCACGGCTTCCTCGTATCTTCCTAACCGCCACAGTTGCCCACCCCTTTCTATCCAGATCTCCGCCGGGGCATTGGTATCGGGAATTTTCACCTTCTCGATCGCCCCGAGTAATTCCTGTTGCTGTTGTCGATCGATTCCGGCCGGCGCGGTGGTTAATAATCCGGGGTTCGTCCGGAATCTATCTTTTAAACCGATAAAAGTACCGATAGGAATCGCCAAGCTGAAGCCGAATTGGATTCTGCCCGCCTCGCCCCCTTCGGCGCGCCCGTGAATACCGATCACTCTCCCCGACGAATCGAGAACCGCGCCCCCGCTCATCCCCCCGTAGGTGATACTGCTATAAACTAACTCGTACCCTCCCGTGAGAGAAGTCGCTCCCTGTAGACCCGCGCTTCCTTGACTCTGTAGATCGTTCTGTCGGGTTCGTAGTAATCCCAATTCCTTATCTTGGGCAAACCCGCCGTTAAATTCCCATATCGGTCGCCTGTCGCCGATTTTCGGGTATCCCGCCACGAAGACAACCTCACCGGTATTCGGGGTATAGTTCCCTAGCTCGGCGATGGGGTAGGTTCCCTCGCTCTGGAAACGGAAGACGGCGAGATCTACCCCTTCCTGACGGATGACGCGGTTTCTCTCGATTTTTCGGCTTTTGCCATCGTTCGTGACGACGGTATAGGTGAAGTCATCGGAACAGGTTGCCGCGCCCGCGATTTTCTCGCAGAGGACGTGATCCGCGGTCAGTACGGTGTAGGTTTTCCCCTCGCGGGCGATAATTACACCGCTACCGTTCCCGCCGCTCGTGCTATCGATCCGGACGGTGAATCCCCTCGCTTTTTTTTCTAATTCGGCGACGTAGCCGGTATACGCGGGCTTTTCAATGTAGGGGTCGGTTTCTGGTAAAGGTAAGTTATAGGCGGTGAGGATTTCCGGCCGGATGTAAGCTAATAGTGTATTGATGGGAATGCCCCAGTTAAGGGTTCTCATCTTTTGGATCTCTTCCGCGGTCGGTTTCGTGCCGTCCTCGTAGGTGTAGTTGGAGAGAATCGGGGAGGCGGAACGTCCGTTCAGTCCGATTAACTCGCCCTCGACGAAAATGCCGCCGCCGCTCATTCCCTGCACGATCTCGCCACTGTAGCCGATGCTATACCCTTCGGAAAGAGGTCGATCGCCCGCCCGTTCGATCGTTCCCGTCGTCACCCGATACTGTCCCGTTTCCGCGGGGTATCCCGTGGCGACCACCTCCAAACCGATCCGGTCTTCATTAACGGTAAATCGCGCGATCGGGGCGATCGGATAGTCGCGTCGATCGCTAAACTCTAACAGGGCGAGATCTTTACGCTCCGATAGGGAATCGGGAACGACGCGGGCCGTGCGGCTCTGGCCGTCGTGAGTTCGTACCTGTAGGGTTTTCGCCGTGCGGGTAACGTGGGCGTTGGTCAGGACGACATAGGTATCGCCTTTTCGGGCGATAATCGTCCCCGAACCCCGATTCTGTTCGCTAAAGATACCGACGGTAACTCGTTGTAACAATTCCTCCTCGGAAAGCTCTCGATCTGCTGGCAGCAGCGCTTCGCTCCCGCCCTGTACCGTGAGGGTTCGGGAAGGTCGCGAATTTTGATTCCCGTTAGGAATATTTCCCGCGTTCGGGGTAAGGAAAGTGCATCCGGATGGAGAGAAAAACGCGACAAGAGCGATGAGAGCGATCGAGGGTTTTAACATGGTTGATTTTCTCGATTATTTTAAATAGTAAGAACGGACGGAAAAGAAGATCCCGGAAGTTAGGAGAATCGCGAGTGCCGGGGGAGCGATCGGAACCCATAGCCCCCCGTAACTCAAGAGAATCCAACCGATTCCCCCGAGGGAAACCAGAGCGATCGACCCCGCGATAAGAATCGATTTCACCCGGAGAAAACGCCACGCGATCCCCCCCCCGACGAGCGACCAGCCCAACCCCCAGAAAGCCTCCTGTAAGGGATTCCAGAAAGCGATCGAGGTACGGTTTCCCGTCATCGTATCGAGGATCTGACTGACCGCGTGCGCGTGGAGATAAACCCCCGGAACCGCTTCCGACGCGTCGCGACTAAAGGGGGTTAAAAAATCATCGACTCCCGGTTCCGTCACCCCGATCAGCACGATTTTTCCCCGCACCGATTCGGGATTAAAACTCGGATCTAACACCTGGCGGAGAGATTTTTTCGGCGCGATTTTCACGATCGCGTCACCGCCATTCCCCGCGATCCGACGGTAATCGAGCATGACTTGACGGCCGGATCTCGTATCGGCCTGACGGCTTTTATAGGGGCCGTTCGCGGACTGTAGCCAATCGCCGAGACGGGTATCGCCGATATTGATCTCTAGAATCCCCCGATCGAGTTTATTACAGTTAAAATCTTGATTCTGTAATTCTAAATAGCGTTTAGCGATCGCCAGGCTGAAACTAGGCGCGTAGTCCTTGAAATTACAGGAAAGGGAAGAAGCCGGGGCGAGAGATTCGGGAGGTAAACAGGGAGAGGTTTTATCGAGTTTCGCTTGATATAAAAGGCGGCGAACTCTAGGAACTCCCGAAATATTTTCATCTACCACTACATTACTAAAACCCGTTCGATCGAGCGCCAGTTCGGGAGGCGGAGAAATTCCATCCGACTGTTGATAGTTGTTAAATTTACAGATCGTGAGGAAATTCGGAACCGTTTTTAATTGATTCGCCAACGGGGGATAATCTTCCGTCGCGGCGATCGGGCGTAAAATATCTAGCGCGATCACGCTCGGTTTATAGGGTTGTATTTTATGTAAAAGTTTCGAGAGGGCTTCCCCGGCGAGGGAACGTTTTCGATCGCTCCCCGCTATGATGGGTCTTTTCATTCCCATTCTATCTTGATATTCCTTATCTTCTTTATCGATCGTGATAATTAAAAAGCGATCGTCCGGTTTATCTTTCGGTTTCCATTGCATGATCCGATCGTAGGTCTGTAAATCGATTTTCTCGAATCCTCCCGTTTCTCGAATTCCCACGAGTACACCGGTAACTAAACAGGAGATCGCCATCAACGCGCCGAGCGATCGCCATCGAATTCGAGGATGTTTATGAAGTTCGTTCCAAGCGGGGATTTCTTCCGTAGGATTGGGACAGATTACGGGCAACCAACTCGCGCAGGGATATTCTTTTTCCCAGTCATCGTGTAGTATTTTCCTCGCTTCCTGTACGGAAGTATAGAGAGAATTTTCCGCCGTGAAAAACTCCAGAAAAACGCGGAGAAATTTCGGGGCGATCGGATCGGGCAGTTTCTCCCGCATGAAAATTAAATGCGGTAAAACCATTCCTTTTTCTGCGGCGAGTTGATGCGCAAGTCCCACACCATCACAGGAGTTAAAGATAGCAATTTTTAATCCCTTTCTCGTGGCTTCCCGTAGAGAAAATTGAAAATCGGGAATTTCTAATTTCTCCGCTTCCGTTAATTGTATCTCGCAGTGTTTCCCGTCTTCCGTACTCGCGCTATGACCGCTAAAAAAGAAAATATCCCATCTCCCTTGACGGAGTGATTCGGTTAACTCTCGCGCGGTCGGCGATTCTAGCCAGTGAATTTCCGCTCCCGCTTTTTCCGCTATTTCGTCTAATACTTTTCGATCTTCTTTTAGCGATTCCAGATCGGACGCGCCTCCTAAAACCGCCAGAATTTGCACTCGGGAATTCGGTCTCGATGAACCGGCGGAAATATCGTATTCAGAGGCGATAATCGCCAGATCCAAATGGTTATCCCGCGCCACATCCCACTTCTCCCACGGAATACGCCGTAGCCAAACATAATCGGTCTGTATCCAGAGACGGGAACTCGTCGCCGACGCTCGTAATATCGCCGTTCTAATCGGCTCGAATTCGGAACTAGAATTGAGCCAATCGTTAAATTTTTCCCCGACCGAGTTCGCGGTTTTCTGGCATTCTAATTTCGTTCGATCGCGCGATAATCTCGTGACCTGCTCGGGATCGCTATGGGATAAAGCCCGGAAAAAACTTTCTAGGTCGGAATAATCCCGTTGCCATTGACGATAGAGATTCAATAATTCGGGATTGGCGGGTAATGTCCCCCGAATCCGCGCTCGCGGCCGCGAGTGAATTCCCTGACGAATTTCTAGATTCGCTTTAAATCCACGATCGAACGAGCCATCGAGTTCGAGAACTAATAGTTTTTCCATCATTAATTACATTCTAAACTGACCGATTTATTTAAACTTGAAACTTTTCCAGAATACTCTCCTCTCCTAAAGCGATTTTGACTTGAAACTTATCTCCAGATTCCGCATCGAATCGGTAGCGAATAAATTCATCGTTTTCCTCGGAAACTACCTCTTTAAAAATCTCTCCCTCTTCCGTCAGGATCATTAATTTCACGTTCGGGGGTAGAAAAGTTTGCTCTCCGGTCGGGTACACGCTAGTTTGAATTTTGAAACCGAATTCGGTACGTCCGATCGTGAGGGTTAACGCGAGTTGATTTCGCGATAATTCTAAATTTATATCTTTCGCCCGTTTAATTTCTATGTTTTTAAAAGCGGGGACGAGACGGGGGGAAATCACTTCCTCGATCGCTCGCCATCCTCTCGCGAATTGATTCTCGAACCACTCGCCGAGATGAACGCGTTCGGGTTCCCGTTTCGGAAACCGTCGATCGATCAACATTTCCCGCCAGTTTCGATTGGCGATAATCGCCCCCCACTCTTCAAAAGAAACCGCCCTTCTCGGAAAAGTTAGCTCGGGATTTCCGAGAATATCGAATAACTCAGTGAGTCGATCGAGCGAAAGTTTCGGTAAAGAAGCCACTTCCCCGCGGGTCGATTCGTTCGGGTAATAGTGACGGATGAGAGAGAGAGAATCGATATCCTCCGTCACCTCGTCCCGGCGTAACGAGTAGCACCGAACGCGTTGATTATACGCTCCAAGTTCTTGCAATTTTTGCCGTGTCGTGTATCCCCATACCCGCGCGAGTTTTTCTTCCATATCAAGTTGAACCGCTAGATAATAATCGCCCGCTAATTCGGGAATATCTACCCACTCCCGGCAGATTTCCAATTCCTCGATATCGAAAGCCTCGCTCGGTACGATAATCGCGCGTCGATCGCCCAATGTAATCGCGCTCCCGTTGATTCCTAAGCACCAGAAAGTTTCCCCGTCCGGTTCAGCGCTCGCGTTCGGAAATTCTGCTTGAAAATAGGCGAGTAGAATCGATCGCGCGAGAGAATTGAGATAGAGCCTCGGACGGACGGAAGAGGGGAAAGATTCGCTAAATTCCCGCGCTTGTCTCTCGATCTCTTCGGAAATATATAGCCAATCGCTCTGGGGATGGAAATCGGTAACTCGTAAAGTCATGGTTAATTCTCCGGGGTCGCGGGGGGTACAGTTGGTCGGTAATAGTGTTCTAGCCATATTTCTAATGCCTCGCTTATCGTCTCTATATCGTTCGATTGTAGCGAGGTGTGCAGGTTCGTTCTCGCCCACCCGATAAAATGTTTCGCTAACTTTTTCCGAACGGTTCTCATCCTTCGGAGGACGGAAGTATAATTCACCGGAGGCGTTACGGAAGCGGCGATTTTTTGTAGGGATAATTTTTGCCCGTAATACATCTCGAATTCCGAGCGTCTCGCGGGTTCGATGTTTTCTAGCTCGCTCGCCAACCAGTCTAGTATATTCTTCCAACTTGTTTCTATCGCGAGCGATTCTTCCGCGATTTCTATCTCATCTAGCGGGTTTTCCGAGGGATCGGCGATCGAATCGTATCCCGTCGGTTGTTCCTCCTCCGTCGAACGCTCGATCGAACGCGGTTTTATCGGGGACAGATAAGCCTGTAGAGCCTGCCCCGCCACGGTCAAGCGTTTCTCGATTTCTTGGCTCTTCAAATTCGCTCGATTCTCCCGATTATATCGCTCGGTAATTTCCTGCCAGATAGTAGCGTCGGGCTTCTGGATCTGTCTATTAAGCCGGATAATTCGATCGCCCGCGTAAATTTCTTTATAGTAATCCCACGGAAGTAAATACTCCTCTAGCGCGCTCGTCCCTAGATGACGGATTAACGCCTCTTTAAAACGGCTTTCACTCGATTTGAGTAGGAGACTCCAGAGCGTGTGTCCGAAGGTTCGATCGCTCTCGCGCAATCGATCGATCACCCGCCATTTAATCCGTTGGCCGGCGAAAGTAGACAGCTTTGTATTTAAAGTCGGGTTGAACTCCGAGAGAATTTTATCGAACTGTAAAACACCGATCGTAAAATAATCCCCGATCTCGTTCTCGAATCGATCTCGATAGGTTCGGTAGATCTCGCGGGCGCTCCAGTAACAAGGTTCCTGTAAATAGGCGTGAAGATGTTTACGGGGAAGTCCTTCTTCTTTTCCCGACGCGAGCCATGTTCGCCAGAAAAAGAGTCCCCAATATTCCGGGTTCGTCAAAGACGGCTCCCGTGCCAGATAATTTTGCAGATCGCGACGTAACCTATTGTCCGTCAACCATCGCGCCTCGTTTCCCTCCCAATTCAAGAAGGTAGAAAACTGCTCGATCGGATCTCCCCGTCTTTTCATGCGATTTTTCCCATCCTACGGCGGTTAACTAATTACTCTATCGAGGTCTCCCCCCGGTTATGTGCGGTTTGATCGGATCAATTTATTTTTCTAGCACAGTTCGGTTAATCGACCGCCCCTAACTCCTAACCGGAGATTTTCGATTTTCGCGAGAGGTCTAATCTTTCGCGACTGCATATCCTTCGGTTCGCGTTCCGAAGAAGGATGTGGAGGCAGAGAAAAGACCGCATCGAGGCTTTTACCCCATCGTCCGGTCTTCCCGCTCCCGAAAAACCTCGAATCTATCCGGAGAATACAATCATGACCCTTCAAATCGCTCATTACACCCGATCGCTCTTCGCCACGGCAATCTTACTCTCGATCTCGCTCTCGGGATTAGATGGAAAAATCGCGCCGGTAGACGCGGCCTGTAGAACGACCGGTCAAAGGGTAGGCGGTATGTCACTACTAAAATGCTCCGGCTCGACGAGATGCCGTCCTACAGGACAGATCCGTAGAGTAAACGGAGTAAGTTATCGTGTTATGACCTGTCCCCGTCGATAACGAGGATTGATGGGCGAATTCACGGATTCGGTTTTCTCTCTAACTAAATGGATCGCGGACTTTTAGCGGATAGCTTAGTGCCGGTTACGTCAAAATCTCCGATCCTAACATCCGTTGATATTTCGCCTCTAACGCCTTTTTCAACGAGGGTAACGTGATTAGGTGCGGGTCATCCATCAGAATCTTTTCCGCCGCGTCCCGCGCTAACACCAGCACCTCTTGATCCTCCACCAAACTCGCCAGAGCGAAATCCGGTAAACCCGATTGCCGCGTCCCCAACACTTCCCCCGGCCCCCGGAAACGCATATCCATTTCCGAGATAAAAAATCCATCCCGCGATTGTTCCAAAACCCCCAATCGCTGGCGGGTTTCCGGCGTATTACTCCCGCTCAACAGTAGACAATAGGACTGATGGGAACCCCGGCCCACCCGTCCCCGCAACTGGTGCAACTGCGACAGACCGAACCGTTCCGCGTTCTCGATTAACATCACCGTAGCGTTCGGCACATCGACCCCCACCTCGATAACGGTGGTAGACACGATAATTTGAATTTCATTATCCCGAAACGCCCGTAAAACCTCCTCTTTCTGCGCCGAATTCATCCGCCCGTGTAACAATCCCACCCGAAAATCCGGGAAAATCCTTTCCGATAGATTCTGGTGTTCCTCGACCGCGGCGCGAACGTCCAATTTCTCCGATTCCTCGATCACGGGAAAAATCACGTAAGCCTGTCTTCCTTGGGCGATTTCCCGACGAATAAGCTCGTAAGCTTGTTTTCTCTGCTTCCCGTTTAACGCGGTGGTTTCGATCGGCTGTCGGCCCGGCGGTAGCTCATCAATTTGACTAACATCGAGATCGCCGTGAAGGGTGAGCGCGAGCGTTCGCGGGATAGGAGTCGCCGTCATCGTCAAAACGTGGGGAGATTCCCCCTTACTCAACAGTCGCGCTCTCTGTTGCACCCCGAAACGATGCTGTTCGTCGATTACCACTAAACCCAATTTCCGGAACTTGACGGGATCTTGAATGAGCGCGTGGGTTCCCACTAATAACGGTAATTCCCCCGTTTCCAGTTGGGCGTGAATTTCCCGTCGCTTGGCGGCTTTCGTCGAACCGGTGAGCAATTCCACGGGAAGATGCAGGAGATTGAACCAACCGACCAATTTTCGATAATGTTGCTCGGCCAATACCTCCGTGGGAGCCATTAACGCCGCCTGATAGCCGGACTGGAGCGCGGCGAGAATGGCGTACACCCCGACGATAGTTTTCCCCGAACCCACGTCCCCCTGCACGAGACGGTTCATCGGGGTGGAGGATTGCAGATCTTCGAGGATTTCGCCGACAACACGTTTTTGTGCGTTTGTCAAGGAGAAGGGAACGATCTGATTAAACTGGTCGATTAACTGCCCTCTCGGGTTAAAAGTCGCGCTTTTCTGGCTTTTTTGGTACTGTTGGCGACGGCGCAGGAATCCTAACTGGAGATAGAAAAATTCATCGAACACTAAACGCCGTCTAGATTGGGCGAGGATTTCCGAGTTATCGGGAAAATGAATATTGGTGATAGCGGTTTTCAGGTCGATCAAGCCGTATTGTTTCCGTAAACCGAAGGGTAGGGGATCTTTAATTTCCTGAACCGCCCCGAAAGCGAAAATAACCGCTTTACGGATTAAATCGGCGGGAACGCCATCGGTAAGCGGGTAAACGGGCAGAATCCGACCGATTTTAAGCGATTCGATACTCGCGCCGGAACTATCGAGCAGTTCAAATTCGGGATTCTCCAGGGTAACGCCGTATTTCCCCGGTTTGACGAGACCGCTAACCGCGACCACGGAACCGACGGGGTAGGCTTTTTTCTGTCCTTCCTGCCAGCCGCGACCGGTAAAGCGAGTTCCCGCGAAAAAGCGAGTAAGTTTAATCTGTCCGGTGCGATCCTGTAAAAGTAATTCAAAAATGGCGAGTTTAGGGTTTTTCGGGCTGGTGAAGCAGTTACAGCGTTTGACGTTGCCGACGAGGGTAACGGTTTCGCCTTCGGTGAGGTTGGCGATATTGACCTGTCGGCTGTAGTCGATGTGGTCGCGGGGATAGTAATACAGTAAATCCTCGACGATATTTAGCCCCAATCGGGCGAGAAGTGCCGCTTTTCTCTCGCCTACTTCCGCTAGATAGCGCAGGGGTTGTTCTATTGTTACCGGCCGCGCGGGGTTGGTTTTCGCGGTGACGGGTACGGTTTTGGGGATTTTCGGTTCCGGGGGTTCGTCGGGGGTTGCCGGGGTTTCTAGGGTTTGCCGCAGTTGCTGGAGGAAGTTGCGGGTGTCGATGACGAGGCTTTGGCGTTGGTTGGGGGCTAGTTCGGGATAACGGGCGAATTTCGTGGCGAGATCTCGCCATTTAGTTCGATCGCTCGTCGGGATGCCCGCGGGGGGACTCTGCCCGAAGCTGAGACACAAGAACTCGCTAAAGCGGTACTGGTTGCCCATCAAGTCGGAATATCCTTTTTCCGCCTCGACGGAGAGCGCTTTCTGTAATCGTATCCAGTCAGGCATTTGCGAAGTCATAGTTATCCGGTCGCGGGAGGGATCTCGCCCCTATCGATTTTCTATCCTATCAAGCGAGACGACCCCGCCCCCGCGCGGGATTCCCCGGCTATCGGAAAATAATCTCGCCGCGCACCTCGATATCGAGCGCTTTGAGAATTTCCAGCAGTTTAGTGAAACTCGCGCCGGCGTAAAGATTCGCCTCGTCGCGCTGAACCTGTTGCGCTTTCACCCCCAATCGTTCCGCGAGTTGTTCCTGTGTCCAACCCCGGATAATTCGGGCTTTAATCAGCGTTTCGGGTAATCGCGCGAAGGATTCGAGGGATAGGAGATCGATCTTTCCGGCTTTCAGTTTCTCGTATTCCTCTACTTCCTCGCGCATCTCTTCCAGTTGACTTTCGAGCGCGTCGAGATGAGCTTTGTGGCGTAGTTTGTCGTTGAGA
This sequence comes from Pannus brasiliensis CCIBt3594, assembly GCF_036688125.1. Lineage (NCBI taxonomy): Bacteria > Bacillati > Cyanobacteriota > Cyanophyceae > Chroococcales > Microcystaceae > Pannus > Pannus brasiliensis. The sequence continues at coordinate 10,712 of NZ_JBAFSM010000087.1, forward strand.
GAATCCGAGACTGGATAAGTGTTTAATGTGGCGATCGCTGACTCGAATTTCTTGATTTGGGCGCACGTCACCATTAATTGACGTTCATTAAGTATCATGGGTAAATTTAGGAAGAATCAAATAGAATCATTTTTTTGAAAGCTAAAATTTTTGAGTTAACTCTTGATTTTAGAGATCGATGGCGACGATTCCTTTCGGCTCTCCATCGCGATCGATTTGAAAAAATTCGAGAAAAGTTCTTCCCGAAAAATCAGCGTTCGAGCTAGAGGGAAACAGTTCCCCGCCGTACTTAGCTTTCTGGGCGGCGCGCTTATCGTTAAAATCTAATAAAGTAGGAGCGATCTGTTGCAGTAGAGCGTAATCTACCGCATCATCCTCCCAGCAAACATCGAAATCACCGGGATATTCTTTATTCGTCGCGAAACTGCCATCGATATAAATTCGGGGACATCCAGCCTGTTTTAAAGATTCACAGGCTCGCCGTAATCCGGCTAGAAGTTCTCGACGGCGCTCGTTAAACGCTAGAACTTCTTCAACTTCTTGCCATGTGGCGAGATGAATTCCTGCGGGGAGGTTCCCATTCGGGAGGAAAGCGGGAATCGACATGGATTCTTCTTTCTCTTCAGAATCCAAAAGATTTTGAATGTCTTGCTCGGATAATTTTAACGTTGCAATATACTTGGCTGAAGACAACGCTTCATTAATACCTTTATAAAAGGCTTCAATTCTTTTGTCGAGATTTTTGTTTGAAGATTTAAAATATTTTGTCAATCTTGGAGGTGGAGAAATAGACGGTTCTAAAAGTAATTTATGCCGTCGGCTAATCTCCCTTAATCCCATAGTTTCCTTAAGAATTCCGTTCACTGATATCCAGGCATTATTCGATAAATTTCTGGTTCTTAAAGCTTCTGGATCAATACGATTCAACCCATCTGTCAATTTTTTATTAACGGTTAAAGCGGACATGGAAGCCGCTATCCGTTCCGATGCCTTTTGAAGAGTTTCCGAGGGGAAAATGGGATGGGCTATCCGTTCCAATGCCTTGGGATCTGGATGAATACGATTCAACCCATCTGTCAATTTTTTATTAACGGTTA
>NZ_JBAFSM010000088.1:0-11451 GCF_036688125.1 Pannus brasiliensis CCIBt3594
GGGCTTTTTCTTAATTCTAACCTCCCCATAGTGATAAAAGAGCGTTACAGCCTTTCTCGTAAAGGTGAAGTACAGACAAACCCTTGCTACTAAAGGGTTCTAGCTCCCAAAACGTACCTCATTTATCTGAGAAAGGCTGTAAAAAGTTAGTCGTCACCTATCGCAACTCCAAGAAAGAGGAACTACAGGTAGCCGAGAAAATTCGTAAGGGACAAAAATCCCGCTGGATCGATTTAAAAGGAGATAGACGCTGTTTAGAAAAAATTAAATTGGTCGGCGATACCGACGATCGATCCAAGAAAGAAGCGCTAGTAGAATTTTGGGGTCGCTATTAGATCGCCCGCGCGAGTCGCGTTTTCAGGAAAATCCCGATCGCGCGAAAAACCGCCCCACTATCTTGGATGAAGCGTATAATCTCGGTCTCCTCACGATCGAGATTTTTTACTTTCCTATCTCCGAATTCGGAAAGACGGTTAAAGCGTTGGTTCGATCGATAGATTGTTTTCCCTACACCCTAGAGTTCGCTTTTCGGGACATCGATCGCCGGTCGATCGAGATCTTCCCCGTCGGTAAGTAGGGGACGTAAACCGTTTAACCCCGCGATAATCGTCGAGCCATTATTCACCAGCGTCGCCGTTAACGGCGGGATACCGACCAAAACCGCCAGCACCATCGCGCCCAGGTTGGGAATCGCCACCAATCCCGTATTCTGGTGGATTAACTCCATCGCTTGCCGGGCGATCGCGATAGCGAACGGCAGTCCCCGTAAATTATTTTCCATCAGCACCACGTCCGCGGTTTCCCGGGCCACCTCGGAACCGTCGGCGAAAGACACGGAAACGTCCGCGTAAGCCAGCGCGGGAGAATCATTAATCCCGTCGCCGACAAAAGCTACCGTTTTCCCTTTCTCGTGGAGTTTTTTGACCATCTCGACCTTCTGTTCGGGGAAGGCTTCCGCGTGGGTACTCGCGATCGCGATGCCCAATTCGGCGGCGACCGCGTTGGCGACGCGTCGGTTATCGCCGGTTAGCAGGTGAACGTCGATCGAGTTGCCGTGTCGTAGGGAGTGAATTACCTCGCGACTTTCCGATCGAGTGGGATCGCGATAGACGATCGCCCCCTGTAGTTTTCCCCCGGCGGCCACGTAAATCATCGAATTTCCCTCGGCGCGGTTCGATCGGGCCCGGTCATCGAACCCGGAAAGATCGATCGCTTCCGACTCCAGAAATCCCCGGCTACCGACGAGAACGTTTAGCCCGTCGATTTCCGCGCGCACTCCCCGGCCGATCCGGTAGTCCCATTCGCCTCGCTCGGGAATTTCCGCGCCCTGTTCCCGCGCGTGACGGACGATCGCCTCGGCGACCGGGTGGGTTAACCGTTGTTCGGCACCGGCCGCGAGACGGAGTAAATCCGCGGCGGAAATCTCATCGCCGACGGGTTCGACGCTAACGACGATCGGTTCCCCGCGCGTTAACGTGCCGGTTTTATCGAAAACGACCGTATCGACCCGCGCCAGTTGTTCCAGGGCGCGACCGCTCCGGATGAGTATGCCCCGACGGGCGGCGTAAGTGAGCGCGGCGAGAACGGTCGTCGGGACGGACACGCGGATTCCCGTGGCGAAATCGAGGGTGAGGATGGAGGCCGCGCGGGCCAGATTGCCGGTCAAAGTGTAGAGACCGGTGGAGAGTAATAGCGTGGGGACGACCACTCGATCGGCGATCGCGGCGGCGTAATTGCCGATCCGGGTATCGTGAACCGGCGCTTCTTGCATTACCTGGAGGATATGCCCGGCGCGGGTATCTCGATCGAGTCGTTCGGCGCGGATATAGATCTGTCCCTCCCGTACTAGCGTGGACGCGTAGACCGTTTGCCCCTCCTGTCGGAGAACCGGTAGGGATTCCCCGGTGAGTTTCGCCTCGTCCACGAGCGCGGTTCCTTTGAGAATCGTTCCGTCCACGGGAATCAGTCCGCCGGGATAAACGATCACCGTCTCGTCGCGCTCGATCTCGCTCGTGAGAATCTGTACTTTTTTCCCGTCCCGTTCCACCCAGGCGCGATCTTCTAGGGATTTCAGCAGATCGAGGGCCTGCCGTCGCGACGATCGGGCCGATTGTTCCCGGATCGCCTCGCCGAACTCGATCAAACCCAGCATCACCGCGGGATTGAGATAATTGCCCTGGAAGGTGGTAATCCCGATCGCCATGAGATCGAGAAAATCGATATTCAGCTTTTTTTCCTCGAAAATTCCCGCCCAAGCTCTTCGGACGACCGGGAATGTCGAGATCGCCACACTCCCCGCGACCACGGCCGGCGGGATCGGTACACCCATCCCCCAAAGCGCGGACATCCCGAGGGTAATGACGGGTAACGTCAGATTTTCCCAGGGGCTACGCTCCTCGGGGGTTTCCTCCCTCTCTTCGGTTTCCTCGGGAGGGGAAAAGTAGGGGGCTTTGTGGATTAGTTCGTCTAGATGCGATTTCAGTTCGGTTTCGCCGACGCGCTCGATCGAGTAGTACACGGCGATCGATCCGCTGTCCGGATTGAAAGTGAAATGGTGAACGAGGCGATCGGTGGTTAATAAAGCCGTGAGTTTGCGAGCGAAATCGTCATCGCGCGTCAGACGGGGAATTTTTACCCGAATCCGCCCCGGTAGGTTGTGTTTAACGGTGTAGTCAATTTTTTCGGCAACGTTTCGATCGACGCGTTCGGATTCGGCTATCTCGACGATCGCCGGTTCCCCCGCGAACCCGTTACGATGCTCGGGAACGGTGGGATCGATCGGGTACGAGCCTTCCGTTTCCAAGGGAAAAGTTCCCCGATCCCCCGCCTCCTGCCTTCTGCCTTCTGCCTCCTGCCTTCTCTGACCGTTGGAGATATATTCTTCGGATAACGGGGCGATCGAGAGTTCTTCGGCGATCGAGGACAGATTCGCCAACTGTTTGAGGGCTTCCCGACCGGCCGTACTCCCGAGCAAAAACGCCGGGATCGATAGCCAACCGCTCACCGCCAGTAATTGAACCGTCGCGTACCCGGTTAATAACGGTACGGTTTGTCCGATAAACAGTAGCGTCGGCTCCCGTAACTCTTCCCATACCGAATCCAGCGACGGCACTTCGGACTCGGCCGGAGACGGGGCTACGGCGATCCCGTCTAATAATTCGATCGGGGCGATCGATTCGGCGGGAAACTGGAGAACGATCGCCCGCGTGGTCGGGTTTTCTTCGATTTTTACGGGTCGCGTCGGGGAATCCAGTTGTTTGAGAGACTCGATCGCCGCTCGGAATTCTCGATCGCTGTCGATTCCCTCGATGCGTAGGCGAATCCGTCCGGGGATAGCGTGAACGAGTTGAAAGGTGGGGTTCGATCGGGGAACGGTAGTGGTCATTCTAGGTAGATCAACCTCGTGCGGGAGCGGGATTTGTTGTAAAGATAAGTTCTGGAAGATAAAACTCAAGAATCAGGAGGATTCACCGTGATTTATCCTCCCGATCCCTAATCGGTTCGATGATGAAATTTTGTCAGGGAAAACGGTTCGGGAAGGCGATCGGGGAAATGATGGCCGGAAACCGACGGGGTAGGCGCCTCCCCGTTTAAGGGGAAAAGTGTTTGGCCGGAGTTCAAGCCCCCTCTAAACCCCCACCTCCTGCCTCCTGCCTCCTGCCGACCGCCTCCTGTGACGGTTGATTCAATTTGAGGAAACTATCGAAAGCGTAGTAGGCGAGAACGTACCAGGGGGCCGTATCGATTTGCCAGCCGTTTTTCAGCAATTGATAGAGGGACAGTCCTCCTAAACCGAGGGGAAACAGGAAGCGCAGATCGACCATATTGTCGGTGAGTTGTCCGATCTGTCGGTTGAGATCGTCAGCCGCGGTGAATAAATTATTGGCGACCGCCGATTTTCCTTCTAACGGGAGCGCGTCCCCGGCGAAAACTTGGAATAGAATCACCCCGAGATCGCGTAAGGTCGCCGTCAAGATCGTCAGAATGTCGGGAACGGTACTGTGATGGATCACCACACTGCCGGTTAACGAGTTGGGGCGAACACTATACACCTCGGGCCGCGCTTGTAACCCCCGCGTCAGGCGATCGATTTCTTCCGGCGTGCGGCGTTTGGCGGATAGTCGGATACGGGTACGCGAGGGGGTCGCGCTGAGAATGTAGGTGTGTCGATCGAGAAGCGTGGACATGGTAAGAGAAGGTAGGAGGCAGGAGGCAGGAGGCAGGTTTTTGAAGGGAGAGAGAAACTCCGACTCCCCCCGAAAACTTTTCCCCTACACGAGGAAAGCTTGTAACCCGTCGGTTTCCCGTTAATCCTCTACCGCGATCGCGTGAGGCCCCGAGTCCGGTTCGGTCACGCGCTCCTGTTGCACTTGGGAAGCCTCGTAACGAGCTTCGGCCACGATATCCTCCCACGCGTCGCCCATCTCCGCGAGCGTTTCTTTGCCGCGCTCGTAAAAGAGGATACCTTCGCGGATCGCCCGTTTCACCACCGGTTTCCCGGCTTGACCGAGGATCGGCGCGATCACCGGAGCCAACAGCATCGCGCCGATCCCGGCCGCGATCGTCACCAGTCCCGCGCCGCCTTCCAGGGCCTCGAACCCTTCCAGGCCTTCCAATCCCTCGAACCATTGATTAGCCATAGTTATTCACCGACAAGTAGCCGTAAAATCTCGCGATTTCGTCGTTCTCGCGGTTTTACCGGTCTCGATCGCCCGCGCCAGAACAACGATTTCTTTACCCTTCCAGCATAGGATTTTCAACCGAATGGTCCGTCTTTCTAAAGAAGGAATCCCCGTTAACTTTTGTTAACCCTTTCTTAACCGAGAAGGAGTGACGGGCTTTCCCGCGAAATTCGCGTGTAAAGTGCCGTTCTTCAGGACGGCTTCGTGAGAAATTTCAAGACAGAGGCCAGTTATTCAAGCTCTTGAAAAACCTAAACAATGATGTTGGAAAATTTTTCTGTCTAAAGGTAGAGGAGTGTGTCAAGATGGACGAGAGATCAATGTACACGCGCGTCGCGGGACATTTATGGAATGGCAACTCGCCCTACAGTTACTGCAAGGATTGCCGACGCTTCTCGAAATCCTGACCACGCTACAGAAATGGTCGATCGATGAGCCGAAATCCTCTCCCCGCATCTCCCCATCGGTAGATAAAAAGCAAGCCGATCATCAGGACAATTATCGATCGCTACAACAACAGAAAATTCTCGAACAATGGCCCCTCGGTTTAGTTCCCTCGCAATTCGCGGGAGAGAAAATCTACGGGATTCCCGCCTTACAAGTGCTTCTCGCCCCCCTGTACCGCGAGGGAACCGATCCGGCGTTAGAAGAGAACTTTTCTCCCCTCGAAACGCGTCTATCGCGGGATCTGGGTGATTTTTTAAGTCAGCATTACCCGATCGCCGATCGGGAGCGTCCGGTCGAATTTCTCGCGGGAATCTGGCGGGAAAATTCTCTAGAAAGAGAGGGACGGGTGAAGGCGCTTCACGATCGATTGTTCGATCGACCCTGTTTACTGTTAGAACCGGAAATTATCGGCGAGGGATTCACTTTACGGGTGGCCTGGTGGGGATTCGGGGGCGATCGCTACGTGTATCATCCCGTTATCGTCGATTTTCCCTATCGCACTATCCTGGAGACGAGTGCGAAACGCCGGGCGAACCGTTGGCAAGCGATCGCCGAACGGTTATTATCTTCCGGGGAATCGCCGGAGACGATCGATCGACTCGCGGGAGATAACGCGGCCAATTTGGAACTGTGGGAACGAGAAAAGCGCTGGCAAACCGACGGCATCGAGACAAAAGATCTCGCCCTACCCTATTCTTTCACTCGGGAAGACTTTCTCTCGCTCTCCCGAACCCTCGCGCCGGTTTTCCGGGCAGTTACCGCCAAGATCGCCGATTGCTATCACGGGAATCGCGCGGGAGTTTCGCCACGTCTGCACGATCTAGGAGATTCGCTAGTTTCCTTCCCGGACGAGGGGGTAGAGGAATCGATCGACAGAACTCTATTGGAAGCGTACCGTCATTTAATGACGCGTTTTGAATCGATCGACCGGTTCGGACAGAAAAAAGCTGTCAAAACGAACGAGAATCGAGCGGAAAAACAAGATTTTGACCGAAACCGATCGAATACAAGCTTCTCTTTTCAAGGCGAAAAGCGTGCGTTTACTCCCCCCGAACCTCTGCCCCCTGCCCCCTGCCCCCTGCCTCCTGCCTCCTTACCGATCGATCCCGGCACTCTTTCCCTCGCTCGAACCCTGACCGGATATTCCGGACAGACGGCCTCGTTAGCGATTAGTCCGAACGGGGAATTTTTAATCGGGGCCGGGGACGATCAGCGAATACGGCTGTGGCGGTTGGGAACCGGGGCGATCGAACAAACGCTCGCGGGTTATCCGGGGCGGATTCTAGCGCTAACCTTGAGCGCGGACGGTCGCTGGTTGGGTAGCGTGCATCGGGACATCGATCGAAGTTGTATCCAACTGCGCGATCTGCGATCGGGAGAATTAAAACATAGTTTGCTCGGCCATAATAAAGCCGCGCGCTGTCTGGTGATCACCCCGGATAACGCGTCGCTGATTAGCGCCGGACAGAAGATTAAAATCTGGGACACGCGAACGGGCGCTTTACAATACACTCTCAGCGGACACGAGAAATCGATCCAGGCGCTTTCCCTAAGTCCGAACGGGCAGATCTTGGCGAGCGCGAGCGCGGATAAAACGGTTCGCCTCTGGCATCTACCCAGCGGTAGATTATTACACACCCTGACCGGTCATCTGGATTGGGTGAGAGCGATCGCTTTTAGCGCGGACGGGCAACTGCTGGCCAGCGCCGGGGACGATCGATCGATCCGGGTCTGGCGCGTGGCCGCGGGTCAACTTCTCACGGAGCTATCGGGACACGAGGACTCGGTACTCGCGCTCGCTTTCGCCGCCCCGTCCGCCGGTCATCCCCGAATCCTCTTCAGCGCGGGAAAAGACGGCGCGATCAAACGCTGGCAGATCGACACGGGAGGGTTCACGCGTACTTTTAGCGGGCATCGTCAATGGGTTTCTTCCCTCGCGCTCTGTCCGCGCGGTCGCGTCCTGGCGAGCGGGAGCGACGATCGAACGATCCGGATCTGGAAAGTGGCGTGATCGGGAGCGGTGAAAATTTTCGATCGAACCGACAATTGCCCGATTACCAGAAACCCCGTTTCCCGCTCGGCATCACCGTTAACCAATTCGTTTTGGCGATCGACAGTTGTTCCGGGCTAACCTGCGCGTCGGTGAGATTGGCCCCGCAGAGATTCGTACCGCGGAAATTGGCGTGACGGAGGTTAGCCCCCGTGAGATCCGCGCCCCGTAAATCCGCCCTTTCCAGATCGGCGTAACCGAGATAGGCGCTATTTAAATTCGTGCCTTTCAAACTCGCCCCGGCGAGATTCGCCCGGCCCAGATCGGCACTGGATAGATCCGCGTCGTGTAAATCGGCCCCCGTCAACTTCGATTGATAGAAATTGATCCCCGGAAGTCTCGCCCGGGAGAGGTTGACCGAGCCGATATCTTCTTGCGCGAAATCCCGTCGCCCGTTCGCGTAGCCCTCGATAATCGCTTTCGCTTCCAGACGGGGTTTCTTCTTGATCGCGGTCACATCGACCTTATCCTTCGCTTTCCCCCGTCCGACCGCGCTATTCGGGCCGGTATTGGCCATCTGAAAGCCCATATCATTTGTCGAGCTTGCTTTTTGGGCGGGGGACGGAGCGGGGGAAGGGGTCGGGGAGCGGCGGAAGCTCGAATTGAGAGTGGTAGATACGTTCGAGTTCGGAGAGCTTTTAGAAAAGCCGGACGATTTCAAGGTAGTCATCGGTTCCCCGTCCGACGAGCGGGCGCGGGCTTGCGTCGGGGTAGAAGTCAGGCTGTCGGCCAGACTATCGGAGTAGGCCACCATATCGAGCGCGTCGAGGACTTCCCGGGCGGATTTATACCTCTGCTGGACGGAGACCTCGATCATCGTCTTGATCACTTTGGCGAAGGGGGGACTGACCTTGATCCATCTTTCCCAGAGGAGTTCACCGGTATTGGCATCCACGTCTAGATCCTTGGGAGATCTTCCCGTGAGCAGATAGAGACAGGTCATGCCGACGGCGTAGATATCGCTCGCGTAGACCGGGCGCATGGCCATCTGTTCGGGGGGGGCGAATCCCTGGGTTCCCACGGCGAAAGCGGTGAGGGCGGTTTGATTCGAGCTACCGGCGAGGACGGTATTGACCTGGTTTTTGACCGCCCCGAAGTCGATCAACACCAGTTTTCGATCGGTCTGCCGGCGGATCAGGTTCGCGGGTTTAATGTCGCGATGGATCACTTTCTGCTCGTGGATATACTGCAAGATCGGCAGGAGTTCGCTTAAAAACTGTTTCACGCCCGCCTCGCTAAACGGGCCGCCCTTTCTCACCTCTTGGTGTAGGTTCCGTCCCTTCACGTATTCCTGAACGAGATAGAATTGCTGGGTTTCTTCAAAATAATCGAGTAATCGGGGAACCTGGGGATGGATACCCACTTTACCCAACGTTTCCGCCTCCCGCTCGAAGAGTTCTTTCGCCATGCGAAAGATGTTCGGATCGTTCGTGGCGGGTCGCAATTGTTTGACAACACAGAGAGGTTTACCGGGCAGGGAGAGATCCGATGACGCGAAGGTCGCCCCGAACCCGCCCTTACCGAGAATGCCGAGAACTTGGTAGCGACCGTGCAGGCACAAGCTAGAGCCGCAATTCTGGCAGACGGTCGCTTCGGCGGCATTTTTGGGTTGGGTACAGGCGGGATTCACACAATAAGTCATGTAGTGTCACCAATGGGCCCTATCGAGAGGTTGAATTCGCACCGGGAATGTCGATCGCCGAGAGGGAGTCTCGAAAAGCGATCGACCGGAGAGGGGGGGCTTCGATTTTCTCTCACTCTCTTAAGATGCCCGAAAACGTACCGGAAGTAACATACGGCGCGAGCGGACGGGGGAGAGACAGCGGAAGTTTCCGGACATCTACAGAAAACTTTACCCGAAACGGAGGGTTAACGCGTCGGCGGCCTGTTCGCGATCGTCGAAATGGATCTTTTCGGTGCCGAGAATCTGGTAGTCCTCGTGACCTTTGCCGGCGATAATCACCCCGTCTCCCGCCCGCGCTTCTTTAATCGCCGTTTGAATCGCCAGCGCGCGATCGCCGATCACCCGGACGGGAATCGTTTCGGGAATGCCGGCCACGATGTCCGCGAGAATGCGATCGGGGTCTTCGGTACGCGGGTTATCGGAGGTGACGATCGCCAGATCCGCTAATTCGGCGGCGATTTTACCCATGACCGGGCGTTTGGTCCGATCTCGATCGCCCCCGCACCCGAACACGCAGATCATCCGTCCGGCGATAAACGGACGCGACGCTTTCAAAACGTTCTCTAAACTATCGGGCGTGTGCGCGTAATCGACGATCACGCTGATATCCTGCGATTCCGAGACTCTTACCCGTTCCATCCGCCCCGGAACCCCGCTAAAGAACGGAATCTTCGCCGCGATCGTCTCTAAGTCCAATCCCGTTTCCAACACCGCCGCCACCGCCGCGAGGAGATTGGCGAGGTTATACTGACCGACGAGGGGCGAATCGAAAGCGATTTCCCCTTTCGGAGTGACCATGATCCCGCTCACCCCGGTCGGTTGATACCGTAACTCTCTCGTGTAAAAATCCGCGGCCGTATCCGAGACGCTATACGTCCACACGCGCTCGCGGGGGAGAGCGTCGGCTAAACGCCGTCCGTAGGGGTCATCGAGGTTAATAACCGCCCGTCCTTCCAGATAATCGGCATTGAATAACTTCGCTTTGGCGGCGAAATAATCCTCCATGTCCGGGTGAAAGTCGAGGTGATCCCGCGTCAGATTGGTGAAGACGGACACGCGGAAGGGACAACCCAACACCCGCCCCTGAGCGAGCGCGTGGGAACTGACCTCCATAACCGCGTATTCATTGCCCGCCGCGACCGCTTTAGCGAGCGCGCCCTGTAATTCGTTGGCGAAGGGGGTGGTGTGGCTGGCGGTTTCCTCGAAGCCGGCCCAACGGGTGTAGAGGGTGCCGAAGAGGGCGACCGGGAGATCCGCTTGTTGCAGGAAATACTCGATGAGATGGGTGATGGTGGTTTTGCCGTTGGTTCCCGTGACCCCGATCAGTTTCAGGGTACGCGCGGGGTAGTGGTGGAACGTGGCGGCGATCGAGGCGCAGGCTGTCACCGGTTCCTCGACGGCGATCACTAATTCCCCGTTTTCTGGGGGGAATTTGGCGGCCGCGCCCGGAGAGACGATCGCGGCGACAGCCCCCGCGTCCAGGGCCGATTTCCAGAAGTCCCCCCCGTCCACGCGGGTCCCCGGCAGACCGATAAAGATATCTCCCGGCTTACACGCGTGGGAGTTGGTACAGATTCCCGTCACCTCGGTTTCTAGGGCGCTAGACGCGGGAATCGGGGCGATCGGGGCGATATTGACCAGTAAATCTTGGAGTTTCATGGCGGGGAGTCTCGGGTAGGAATTTTTGCGATTAGCCTAGGGATTTTTCCCGGAATTGTCAACTAGGAGACCCGATCGGCGATGACGAGGGTTTTGAGAACGTTCTCGGTCATGGCCGCGAGTCGATCGAGTTCTTCTTTATAGCGATCGGCCTCTTTTTTGGCGGCGACCTTGCGTTCGAGGGCGCGGCGGGCGAGATCGTCCCGATTCCTAGCGAGGGCTTCGACGGCGACTTTGTTCCAGGTTTCTATCTCTTCGAGCGCGGTTTTATAGCGGGGTTGGATCTCGTCCCAACTGACTTTTAGATTTCCCAGGGCCCCGTGGAGTAAGGTTTTCGCGTTATCGGGATCGGCTCCCACCAGCGATCGCTTGAGCGGTTCGTACAGTCCCGCCGCCTGTAGGTGGGTGATGACGGGAACGAAGTCCCGGATCTGCCGACTGTCACTGATGCCGGTCTTGCACCAGGTGGCGAAGTGTTCGCAATTATTGAACAGAAGGTTATATTTTTGTTCCCCCAGACGGCTCTCCGCTCTCCGCACCACCACGTCCGCGATAAACTGATAGCCCGACGGGGAATATTCTCGCGTGTAAATCATCCCTCCTCGGGCGAAGGTTTCTAGGGAGGTTCTCTCGATGATCTCGCTCGGTTTGCGGTAGTGGATCACGCTTCCATCCCCGCAATCGATGCCATGATGTTCGTAAGCGCCCTGTAGGTTGAGAAATTCCCGGTAGACGTAAATCTGATCCCCTTTAGCCATGAGAGAAATATCCGGTTTTTAACTCGTCGGTTCCAAAATTCGCGATCACGGTTCCGCCCTTTATTGTACAAGAGCGCCGAGATTCGGGGGGAAGATTAGACATCTGCCCGGAATTGAAAAATTGTCGTGTGGTTAGGGAGTCAGGAGTCAGGAGTCAGGAGTCAGGAGTCA